>NZ_JAMYJY010000119.1:0-10989 GCF_024136985.1 Haloferax sp. AB510 | reverse complement strand
GGCCCCGCGGACTTCGCGCAGGGCGGCGGCCCCGACGTGGACGCGCTCGACGACGCGCTCGACGAGGCTCCCGACGTGCTCCGCGCGGTTCTGAACGCCTGAGTCGGTCGCGCGCCCGACCCGAGTTCGCTTTCAGTTTCAGTTTCGGTTTCGGTCTCGCTTTCTCCGCGTCCGCGAGACGGACGCCCTAAGTCGCTCGCCCGCCGAGCCCACGGTATGCCCACGGCAGTCGCGGACAGGGTCGAACTGTACTACGACAGCGAGGGCGACGGCGAGACGGTCGCCTTCGTCGGCGACGCGGGCTACGGCGCGTGGCAGTGGGGCTGGCAGCACGCCGCCGTCGCCGGCCCCTACGAAAGTCTCGTGACCGACCTCCGCGGGGCCGGCCGCTCCGACGCGCCCGCGGGGCCGTACTCGGTCGAGACGCTCGTCTCCGACCTCGTGGCCGTCCTCGCGGACGCGAACGTCAGGAAGGCCCATCTCGTCGGATTCGGTCTCGGCGGGATGGTCGCGCTGGAGGCCGCGCGGACGACGAACCGCGTTCGGAGCCTCGTCCTCGTCGGCACCGCCGCCTCGGGAGCGGAAATCGACCCCGAACCGCTCTCCGCCGCGCCCGACGACCTGGCCGCGCTCCGCGAGTCGCTCGCGCCGGCGCTCTCTGAGGAGTTCCGCGCGGAACAGCCGGACGTGGTCGAGCAACTCGTCTCGTGGCGCGAACGGGAAGACGCTAACCCCGAGGCGTGGGCCGCACAGGCCGCAGCCGTCGTCGACTACGACGCCGGTCCGCTCTACGAGGTGACGGTTCCGACGCTCGTACTTCACGGCGGCGACGACCCGGTCTGGCCGGTCGAAGGCGGTCGCGCGCTGGCCGAGGGACTCCCGCGCGGCGAGTTCGAGTCGTTTGCGGGCGCGCGCCACCTCGTCACCGTCGAGCGGTCGCGCCTCGTCAACGACGCGCTCGTCTCCTTTCTCGAATCGCTCGACGACGACTGAGCGGCGCTCCGGCGCGTTCGCTCCGGCTTCGTCGCCGACGCGCCCCGTCCGAGGTGCCGGCAGAGAGCGTTCCGGGCGCAACTTCTTTAGAGCCGCACCGACTGTCTCTCCACGATGACCCGCCCGCGACTCGCGTTCTTGGACGCCTCTCACGGCGATTCGAGCACGTTCCGAAACTTCAGGCGCGAACTCGACGCCGACCTCGTCGAGTTCGACGTGACCGACGGCCGCCTCCCCGACCACTTCGACTACGACGGCGTCGTCATCACTGGCTCGTCGTCGTCGGTCTACTGGGACGAGGCGTGGATTCGGAACCTCGTGTCGTGGGTCGCCGACGCCGACGAGCGCGGGCTCCCCCTCTTGGGCGTCTGTTTCGGCCACCAGGTCGTCGCGGCGGCCCTCGGCGGTACCGTCGAGGACATGGGCGCGTTCGAACTCGGCTACAACGAAGTCGAGCGGACTCACCCCGACACCGAGGACGACATCCTCACCGGTATCGACGAGCGCTTCACCGTCTTCACCTCCCACGGCGACCGAGTGACCGAACTCCCGCCGGGCGCGGAACTCCTCGCCCAAAACGAGTTCGGCGTCCACGCGTTCCGCCGGAGCCACGCCTTCGGCGTCCAGTTCCACCCCGAGTACGACACCGACACCGCCGAGGCCATCGCGAGGCAGAAAGACTTCCTCCCCGACGAGCGGATTCGGTCGGTCATCGACGGCATCACGCCGGAGAACTACGCCGCCGCCTGTGAGGCCAAGCGCCTGTTCGACAACTTCGTCACCTACGTGAACCGGGCGAACGCGGGCTCGGTCGAATCGGCGGCCTGAGCGTTCCGACAGTCGCAAGCCGTTTTCGAGTCGTCCCCGAGCCGTATCCGAGTCGCTGCCGAGTCGTTCCCGTCCGGCTTTCGTCCCCGACTTTTCGGTCGTCCGTCCCCCGCGAACCTCGCCCGAGCGAATCGCTTTTCACCGCGCCGGGCGCAGGGTCTATCATGCTCGATTATCTGGAATTGGAGGGCGACCTGACCGGCGAAGAGAAACTCGTCCGCGACGAGGCCCGCCGCTTCGTCGACGAGCAGGTCAAACCCGACATCGGCGAGCACTACGAGGCCGGGACGTTCCCGACCGAACTCATCCCGCAGATGGGCGACCTCGGCTTCTACGCCCCCAACCTCGACGGCTACGGCCTCCCCGGTCTCGGCGAGCGCGCCTACGGCCTCCTGATGCAGGAACTCGAAGCCGGCGACTCCGGCCTCCGGTCGATGGCGAGCGTGCAGGGGTCGCTCGTCATCTACCCCATCCACGCCTACGGCTCCGACGAGCAGAAAGAGCGGTGGCTCCCGAAACTCGGGTCGGGCGAGGCGGTCGGCTGTTTCGGCCTGACCGAACCGCAACACGGCTCGGACCCGTCGGGGATGGAGACCCGCGCCGAGCGCGACGCCGACGGCTACGTCCTCAACGGCTCGAAGACGTGGATTACGAACTCGCCCATCGCGGACGTGGCGGTCGTCTGGGCGCGCGACGTGTCGGCCGAGGGGTCACCCGTCCGCGGCTTCCTCGTCGAGACCGACCGCGACGGCGTGACGACGAACAAAATCGAGGGGAAACTCTCGATGCGCGCGTCGGTCACGGGCGAAATCGGCCTCGACGACGTGCGGGTTCCCGAGGAGGGCGTACTTCCCGGCGTCGAGGGGATGAAGGGGCCGCTGTCGTGTCTCACGCAGGCGCGGTTCGGCATCGCGTGGGGCGTCGTCGGCGCGGCCCGAGACGCCTTCGAGGACGCCCGGCAGTACGCGAAAGACCGTGACCAGTTCGGCGGCCCCATCGCGCGCTTCCAACTCCAGCAGGGCAAACTCGCGGAGATGGCGACCCAAATCACGAACGCGCAGTTGATGGCCCACCGCCTCGCCGACCTCAAAGAGCGCGGCGACCTGCGACACCAGCAGGTGTCGATGGCGAAGCGCCATAACGTCCGCGTCGCCCGCGAGGTGACCCGAACCGCCCGCGAGATGCTCGGCGGCAACGGCATCACGACCGACTACTCGCCGATGCGCCACATGGAGAACATCGAGACCGTCTACACATACGAAGGGACCGACGACATCCACACCCTCGTCCTCGGCGCGGACCTGACGGGAATCGAAGCATTCCACTAGGACTGGGGAGCGGATGCCCCCGTGGCTTTCGCGGTCGTGCGTGACGTATGACAACAGTACACATACATTTATACCTCCCCGCCCATAGGATACGATAGAGGCCCCACAATGACCACATCGGCCCAGGACCGTCCGACGGCGCTCGACCTCTCACGTGAAGAGACGTGGGTCGTTCACGCCGCCTTGCTCGACGCCATCGAGCGGGCGGTCGATGCAGACGAAGAGCCGACACCGGCCCCCAGCCTGCTCGCGCGGGTCGAGGCCGGCGACGAAGATTTCGACAGCGCCGAACTCGACTATCTCGTAGACGCCCTCCGTACCTATCGGAAACAGGCGCCCGTCCGGGACGACCACCACATCTCGCGCGTCCTCGAACACATTGAGGCCGCGCGGGCATAGCTCTCCGACCCGACGCCGCCCGCTGATTTCCTTTCGATTCCACCGATGCCCCGAGCGGCCGCGCTCGCGCCTCACTGTCCTCCCGTCTCGCGCAGTAGCAATTCTAGTTTGACATTACGATATGGAAAATAACTTATCTGACCTCTGAAAAGAGGTGGTCGATGCGACCCTCCAATCGATCCGCGCTACTGACGACGACCCTCCTCGTCGCCGCTGTCCTTGCGGCGGCGGTGATGCCCGCGGCCGCCGCCTCGGGCCACTACGAGTTCACAGACGACGCGTACACGGCCGAACAGGGCGAGGTGGTCTCCATCACGCTCTCCGGCGCGTCGGACGCGAACAACACGTCCGCGGCGCTCGCCGGCGAGAACAACACCGTCCCGCTCCGCATCGGCGGCGAGGACGTGAACTTCGCCGTCAACGCGACGGTGGTCGACGAGGACCGCGACGGCAACGTCACCCTCGAACTGAACACCTCGACGGCGGGACAGACCAACGCCTCGTCGTACCTCAACGCCGCCGGCAACGACTCGGTGAACGCGACGCAGACGACCGAGACGCTCCCGGCGACGCTCAACGCGGGCGACTACTCGCTCGCGCTCGGCCCGGCGAACAACTCGACCGACACGGCGACGCTCTCGCTCCAGGCGGCGGAGACGACGACCGAACCGGCAGAGACGACTGAGACGACTGAGACGACCGAGTCGACCGACACCGAGACGACCACGACGGCGGACGAAACGAACGAGACGACGACGAACGCGTCGGCGACGACCGACGCGACCACCGCGACCGGCACCAGCGACACCGGTATCCCCGGATTCAGCGCCGTGCTCGCCGTGGTGGCGCTCCTCGCGGCTGCGTTCCTCGCAGTTCGGCGATAGCGCCCGAAACGACTCCGCGCGACGCCACTCTCGATTTTTCCCTACCTCGCCCGGATAGCCGCGGCACCGCCGTTCGTCGCCGCAGGCTCCGCCTTAAATGACAATCCAATAACTATTTCATTCGGACGCGAGAACGCCTGACCGATGGCACCCTCCAGACGATTCGAACTGCTGACGACGACGGTGCTCGTGGTGGCACTCCTCGCGGCCGCGACGACCCCCGCGGCGGCCGCCGAGGACCACTACGATTTCACGGACGACGCGTACACGGCCGAACAGGGAGAAGTGATCTCGATCACCCTTGAGGCCGGTGACGAGGCGAATGACACGTTCAGGCTCCACCTCGGGTCCGCGGACGTCGGACTCGCCGCCCACGCGACGGTGGTCGACGAGAACGACGACGGCGAGGTCACGGTTCGGGTGAACACTTCGATGGCGGGACAGACCAACGCCTCGGCGTACCTCTCTGCCGCCGGCGAGGACTCGCTTTCGAACACCTCGCAGTCCACCTCGCGGCTCTCTCACATTCCCGACGCGGGCGACTACGACCTCCGAATCGGCCCGTCGGACGACCCGAACGCGACGGCGCACCTCGTCATCGAGGAAAACGAGTCCGCGACCGACCCGATTTCCGGCACGCCGGAGTCGGAACCGAGCGGTGACCCCGACTTCAATGAATCCGTGGTCACCGCCAACGTCGCCGGGTCGGGCGTCGCGGAGATTCCGGTTCGGTTCGGCGGCACGGAGACCGTGACGGTCTCCATCGAAGCCGACGAGACCGGGTTCTCGACGGTCCTCGAACTCACCGACGCCGACGACGACGGGTCGGCCAACATCACCGTCGATGCCGCGGCCGACGCCGAGTCGCCGCGGGACATCGTGTCGGTATCGGACGGCGACGACGCCGAGTTTCAGTCGATGAACGAGTCGGTCCCGACGCTCGAAGCCGGGATGGATTACGACCTCGGTGTCGCGCACAACGGGTCCGTTGTCAACGTCGCGACGCTCGTGGTCCGAGACGAACCCGTGGAAACGACCACGTCGATTGCGACTGAATCGACCGAGTCGACGACCGCGGACACCACCGAGTCGACGACGAACGCGTCCGCCTCGGCGACGACCGAGGCGACCGGCACCAGCGACACCGTCGTCCCCGGATTCGGCGCCGTGCTCGCCGTGGTGGCGCTCCTCGCGGCCGCTTTCCTCGCGGTTCGTCGCTGACGCGCCCCGGCGTCGGTCGGATCCCGACTTCGATTCCGATCTCGACCCGACTCCAAAACGACCCTCGACCTCGACTCCGTCCCCGATTTTTCGCGTCGCCGATGCGGACGTTTTAGTACGCGGTACGGCCAACGCCCGGCAATGGCTATCGACTCGAACTTCGACCAGAACCGGGAGCGAGCGGGCGAGGAAAACGGCGTCGCCGTCTGGGGCCCCGTCGAACCGCCGGAGAAACTCGGCATCCACGGCACTCACGTCGCCGTCGACTACGACATCTGTCTCGCGGACGGCGCGTGCCTCGAAAACTGTCCCGTGGACGTGTTCACGTGGGTGGATACCCCCGACCACCCGGTGAGCGAGCAGAAGGTCGAACCGACCAACGAAGACCAGTGTATCGACTGCATGCTCTGTGTCGACATCTGCCCCGTCGACGCCATCGACGTGGACGCCTCGCGGCAGGCCTGACACGAAGACCAGACGTTATCTCTCCCCGCCGCGTCGCGTCCGCCATGGGTCTCATTCACACCGCCCTCGTCGTCTCCGACATCGACGCCACGCTCGACTTCTACGCAGATCTCGGCCTCGAACAGACCAACGAGTTCGAACTCGACGGCGTCCGGAACGTCTACGTCGGCAGCGACGACACCGACATGGAACTGCAGTTCAAGTACGACCCGACCTCGACAGCACGCGTCGAACCCGCGGGCATCGACCACGTCGCCATCGAGGTCGCCGACGCTGACCGCGCCTTCGAGGACATCGTCGAGGCGCAGTCGCCCGAGGTCGTCAAGCCGCCGGTGGACATCGACCCAGCGAACGCCCGCGCGGCGTTCGTGAAGGACCCCGACGGCTACGTCGTCGAACTCGTCGCGCTCGAAGACTGAACTCCCTCGCGCCGTCGACCGTCTTGCACGCTGATTTTCGCCGACACCGACGCCTCGACCACCGACGGGGTCGTCGCGGCGAACAGCTATTTGTTGCCAGAGCGTCAATACGAAGTCGCTATGTCTGAGGACGTAACCGCGCTGTTGAAGCGCGCCTATCAGGACGAGATCGAGACCGTGATGAACTACATGACGAACTCCATCGTCCTCGACGGCGTCCGGGCGGAGGAGATAAAAGGGTCCCTCCAGACCGACATTCAGGAGGAACTCACCCACGCCGAGCAGTTGGGGAACCGGCTGAAGCAACTCGACGAGAAGCCGCCGGGCTCGGCGTCCTTCGAGGCGCGCCAGCACGACCTCCAGCCCCCGGAGGACAGCACGGACGTGCTCGCCGTCATCAACGGCGTCCTCACGGCCGAGGAGGACGCCATCGAGACCTACCGCGCGCTCATCGACGCGGCGGAGGAGGCCAACGACCCCGTCACCGAGGACCTCGCGGTGACCATCCTCGCCGACGAGGAGGCCCACCGGACCGAGTTCCGCGGCTTCAAGAAAGAGTACGACCGCGAATAGGCCCACCAGCCGCCGACGCCGACCGGCGGGCCACTGCGCGACGGTTCGACGGCGCTCCGAACTCACCATTTTTCGAAAAAGTGTCAGTATTGATCCGTATCTAACAAATTATAATCTGTTACAAAAGTAGTACTCCCAGTTCTTCGAAACGGAGCTTTGTTTTTATCAACCGCTCGGCCGAACGACCGGTATGAGAACTGAACGCGGCAAAGGTACGGTCGCAATCGTCGGGGGTGCAGGCGCAGTCGGGTCGAGCACGGCGTTCGCGCTGATGGAGAGCAGTCTCGTCGGCGAAATCGTCCTCGTCGATATCGACGAGGAGCGCGTCGAGGGCGAGGCGATGGACCTCAACCACGGCTCGTACTTCACGTCGCCGGTCCGCGTCCGGACGGGCGACTACGAGGACTGCTGGGACGCCGACGTGGTTATCGTCACCGCCGGAGCCAGCCAGAAGCCCGACGAGACCCGACTCGACCTGATGGAGCGGAACGCCGACATCTTCGCCGACATGATTCCGCAGATTACCGAGGGGTTGAACGACGACGCCGTGATGCTCATCGTCACCAACCCCGTCGACGTGCTGTCGTACGTCACGTGGAAGGTGTCGGACCTGCCGGCCGAGCGCGTCATCGGCTCCGGAACCGTCCTCGACACGTCGCGGTTCCGCCACGCGCTCAGCCGCGAGTTCGACCTCGACCCGGCGAACGTCCACGCCTACGTCGTCGGCGAGCACGGCGACAGCGAGGTCCTCGTCTGGAGTTCGGCGAACCTCGGCGGTATCCCGTTCGAGTCGTACGCCACCAGCCACGGCGTCGACGACGTCGACGCGCTCAAAGCCCGCGTCGAAGAGGAGGTCCGCGAGGCGGCCTACGAAATCATCGAGCGCAAGGAGCGGACGAACTACGGCGTCGCGCGCTCCGTGGCCGCGACCACCGAGCGCATCCTCGGCGGCGACAACTCCATTCTCACCGTCTCGACGCTGGTCTCCGGCGAACACGGCATCGACGGCGTCTACATGAGCCTCCCGTGTACCGTCAACCAACGCGGCGTCCGCGACGTCCACGAGTTCGACCTCTCGGAGGTCGAGACGGCGGCGCTCCGCGAGTCGGCGGGCGTCATCCGTGAGTCCATCGACCGCTTGGACTTAGAATAGAATCGGAGAGAAGAGACCAAAATAGCACAGCCGCGTCGCCGACTCAGTCGGCCGACGCGGGCGTCGTGTCCGTCCCCGTCTCGGTCGTCGCGGCGGCCTTCGCGTCGAGCGCCTCCACGACGAGTTCGGAGATATCCACGATGTCGATGTCGTCCTCGTAGTCACCGGTCTTGCGGCCGTCTTCGTACATCGTCGCGCACATCGGGCAGGCGACGACGAACCGCTCCACGCCGCCGGTCGTGTCGTCGAGCGCCTCGCGCAGGCGCTCTTCGGACGGCTTCGACTCCTCTTCGTGGTCCATCCAGAGGCCGCCGCCGCCGCCGCCGCAGCAGAACGACTGGTCGCGGTTGCGCGGCATCTCGGCGAGTTCGACGCCGGTCGCACGGATGACTTCGCGGGGCGCTTCGTACTCGCCGTTGTAGCGTCCGAGGTGACACGGGTCGTGGTACGTCACGGTCTGGGCGGCGAGTTCGTCACCAGCGAGGCCGAGGCGGTCGTCGCCGACGAGGCGCTCGACCAGTTGGGTGTAGTGGTACACCGGGTAGTCGAACGAGTCGTCCATCTCCGGGTACTCGTTTTTGAACGTGTTGTACGAGTGGGGGTCGGTGCAGACGATTTTGTCGAACTCGCAGTCGGCCATGGCGGCGACGTTGTCCTCGACGAGCATCTCGTAGAGACCCTCCTCGCCGACGCGGCGCACGTCGTTGCCGTCGTGCTGTTCGTCCTCGTAGAGGATGCCGTAGGAGACGCCCGCTTCCTCGAGGATACGGGCCAGCGAGCGGGCGACGGCGCGGTTGCGCTCGTCGTAGGAGGGGTAGTCGCCGACGTACCAGAGGAACTCGACCGATTCGTCGCGGGCGTCGGGCACCTCGAAGTCGAGGTCGTCGGTCCAGTCGGGCCGCTTGCGCTGTGGGTCGCCGAAGGCGTTGCCGTTCTGGAAGATGTTCATCATCGCCTCCTGGACCGGCTCTTGCTGTTGGCCCGTCTCGGTGAGCCGGCGGTTCATCTCGGTGAAGTGCGTGAGGTGTTCGATATCGACCGGGCAGGCGTCCATACAGGCCATGCAGGCCATGCAGGACTCCATCGACTCGGCATCGACGACGGAGGTGCCGCCGTCCGCGACGATGTCGATTGAGTCGCCGCCGGCGTCGACCGACTCGCGGTAGGTCTTCAGGTCGAGAATCACGTCCCGCGGGTCGAGGTTGCGGCCGGAGGCCTTCGCCGGGCAGGCGTCGGTACAGCGGCCGCACTTCGTGCAGGCGTCCATGTCGAGCATCGCCTTCCACGAGAAGTCGTCCTCGGAGACGTAGCCGATTTCGTCCGGCGGCGTGTCCGCGGGCACTTTCGGGAGGCGCGTGCCCGCCTTCTCGTCAGCGGTGACGATGTTGGCGAAGGAGGTGAGCATGTGCAGGGGCTTGGCGTAGGGGACGGCGGCGACGAACGCCAAGGCGAGGAGCGCGTGGGACCACCAGCCGAACCAGTAGAGCGTCTGCGCGAGGCCCTGGCTCATGCCCCCGGCGTCGAACACGAGGGCGACGAAGTAGCCGACGAAGCTCACCGTCTCGAACTCGGGGAACTCGGTGCCGACGATGCGGATACCTTCGAGGACGTAGCCGCCGACGCCGAGCAGAAAGAGCGTCCAGACGAACGCGGCGTCCTCGAAGCCGGTGTGTTTGCCCCACAGCCGCGGGTGTCGGACCCCGTAGCGCCGCCACAGCGCCATCCCGACGCCGACGACGAACAACAGGCCCATGAGGTCCATGACGAACGAGTACGAGAGGTAGAAGTCGCCGACGAAGAAGGAACTGCCCGTCACCCGCCGCCACACGTCGATGTCGATGGCGAGGATGGTCGTCCCGATGAGGAGCGTCAGGAAGCCCCACATGATGAAGGCGTGCATCACGCCGGCGAACCGGTCGCGCTTGAACTGCTTTTCGTTGGAGAACACCACCTTCGCCGCCCGGACCGTCCGTCCCGGAAGGTCGGACAGCCGGTCGAACGGGTCTTCGCCACCCCGCGCGTATCGAGCGAACCGCTCGTACACCCCGTAGAGGAAGACGAGCGACGCGATGGCGGCGAGGCCGTAGAAGAGCGCCTCGCCGACCGGACTAATCGTCCAGAACGTCTCTCGCGTAACATCCGCCTGTGCCGCAAAGTCCATAATCAATCACCGGAGAACGGAGGGTTAAATCTTGCCACCCGAGGCGTGTCGGTCGGCGGATTACGAGCGCCCCGGGCGACCTCAGAACGCGAGGCTGGCGAGGAGCGCGGCGGTGAGGACGAGTCCGGGCGCGTCGCGCCGGCCGAACCGAATCTCCGGGAGCGTCGGGTTCCACGCGAAACACCGCGCGCGGAGGGCGAGCGCGAGCGCGTCGGCCCGCGCGAACGACCGCCGGAGGCCGCCGGCGGCGACGAGCGAGAGCCGTTCGTCCAGTCGTCGCTCGCTCCCGAGGCGGGCCGCCTGCGCCTCGCGGACGCGGAGTAGATCGCGGCGGACCAAGGGGAGAAACCGGAAGACGAGCGCGACGCCGACGCCGAGCGCGACGCCGATGCGACCCGGCACGAGCCGCTGAATCGCCGCGCGGGACTCGCGAACGGGCGTCGTCCTGACGTACGCCGCCGCGACGAAGAAGACGAGCAGCACGCGGACGCTGGCGAGCGCCGGGTCCACGGCCGCCTCGGGGTCGAACCACGGCGCGCCGAGGCGGGCGGCCTCGACGACCGGG
>NZ_JAMYJY010000118.1:0-11009 GCF_024136985.1 Haloferax sp. AB510 | reverse complement strand
GCCCGGCGACCTCGCGCTCGCCGCGGCGCTCTCGGTTCCGGGCCTCCTGACGCTCGGCGACGGCCCGCGAGGGGTTCTCCTCGCCAGCCTCGCCGTCGGCGTCGGTTACACACTCGTCAGAAAACGCGTGCCGCAGCTCTCGGGGCGCGCGCCCGCGGTGACCGCCGCGCTCGTCGCGCTCTACTCTGTTCTCGTTCGGCGTCGGTAGAACGCGACACCGAACGGCCGACGGGTAGCAGGGCGGCTCTCACCGCGGAACCGACAGCGGACCGTCGCCGCGCGCGACGTTCCGAAACCGTCGCCCGTGAACGTCGTCGGCGCTGAGCCGGTCGGTAATCGGGTCGCGGAGCCACTCGCGGTCCCGCTCGGTTCCGCGCGCGCCGCCGGCCTCGTCCGTCGGACCGCGCCCCTCGTCGGGGAGGAACCGCTCGTAGACCGGCAGTCGCTCGCGGAGCGGGACGCCTGCCTCGTCGGCGATGTCGGCGAGTTCCCGGAGCGCCGGCCACTCGTAGTCGGGGTTGACGTAGTCGTCCGTGACCGGCGAGACGCCGCCGAGGTCGTCGACGCCGCAGGGAACGAGGTCGGCCGCCGCCGAGAGGTTCGGCGGCACCTGCACCGACACCTCCTCGGGGAGCGCGACCCGCGCCATCGCGACGACCCGACGCATCGTGTCGAGCGACGGGCGCTCGTAGTTCGACCGCTCGTTGGGGACGACGTTCTGGACGATGACCTCCTGTACGTGGCCGTAGCGCTCGTGGAGCGCGCGGATGGCGAGCAGGCTCTCGGCCCGGTCGCGCCACGTCTCGCCGATGCCGACGAGGATGCCCGTCGTGAAGGGAACGCCCACTTCGCCCGCGGCGCGGATGGTGTTGAGCCGCTGGCCCGGCGTCTTCCGCCGGTTGCCCGAGTGGGCTGCCACGTCGGCGGTCGTCTCCAGCATCACGCCCATGCTGGCGTTCAGGGGCGCGAGGTCGGCGAACTCCTCGCGGGTCAGGTCGCCGGGGTTCGAGTGCGGGAGCAGGCCCTCGTCGAGCGCGACCTCGCAGGCCGCCGCGAGGTAATCGAGGATATCGTCGTAGCCCCACTCGTCGAGCTGGCGGTGAATCTCCGTGTAGCGCTCGTCGGGGGCGTCGCCGAAGGTAAACAGCGCCTCCGTACAGCCCGCGTCAGCGCCCGTGCGGACCGTCTCGCGGACCTCGTCGAGGGACATGAGCGTCGCCTCGCCGGGTACGTCGTAGTAGGTACAGTAGGTGCAGGTGTACCGGCAGGCGGTCGTCAGCGGGATGAATACGTTCCGCGAGAACGAAAGCGCCGCCGGCGCGTCGGCGTCGTCGGGGGTGACGGCGAGCAGTCGCTCCACGTCGGCGTCGTCGATAGTCAGGTCGACTCCGTACTCGTCGGCACCCGCGAACATATCTCCCGGTGCGTGACGAGCCACTAAAAGCGTGTCACTCGCGGCCGATACGGCAGCGGGTCGGATCGCACGGAGAGACAGGAAAACGGAAGTCGAGCTCGGGACCGGATAGTTGGTGCCAGACACGTCTCCGGCCCGTCCGAGGCGCCGTCAGGCGCTCGCCCCGAGTTGGTTGCGAGTGTGACTCGCGTCGTCGTCGCGACGTTCGGACTCCACTTCGACTTCCACGTCGTCTTCGCGACGCGGAAGCGCGCGGCGCACGTTGCCTCAGTTCCCGCCGGGCAGACGGACAACCGCGCCAGTCAATGTTTATCGTGGACCATTAAGGTCTTATCGGCGCTCGCGGACGACCTCGACTCTGCCCGACCCGCGTTCGAGTCGGACGCCGGCGTCGACCAGCCACTCGCGGGCGCGGCCCTCGCCGTGGACGAGCACTTCGACGAGGTCGGACGGCTCGTCCACGTCGACGGCGAGTCGCATCGAATCCACCTCCGTGAACGAACAGCCGGCGTCGCGGGCGATGCGCCGGTGGTCGAGGATGGACGCGCCGTGGTAGTCGACCGAGAAGTCGGGATGACGGACGACGAGCGCGTTCGTTCCGCCGCCGAGGCCGGGCGCGGCGACCACGTCGCCGTCGGTCTCGAACAGTCGCGCGAGCGCGGCGGGTGTCGCGAGCGCGAGGTCGGCCATGACGACCGCGACCGGGTCGCCGCCGAGTTCATCGAGTTCGTCGCCGACGACCTCAGTGAGCGGCCGGTCGTCGACAGTGACTGGCGCATCGACCGACACGGGCGCGTCAGCGACGACGCTCGGGTCACCGTCGGCCGCGCGGATCGCGTCGAGCACGTCGCGGAGCATCGAGACGGCGAACTCGCGTCGCTCGTCAGCGTCGAAAAACGGCGCGAGTCGGGTCTTCGGCGTTCGTCCCCCGAAGGGAACGACGACTCGCACTGAGAATCAGCCCAGTTTGTCGTAGGTCGTCTGCTGGGACCGCCAGTAGAGGAAGCCACCGGCGATGAGCGCGACGACGAGCAGGCCGCCCGCGGCGTAGATGAGCAGTTGGGTCGTCTGACTCGACTGCTGTGCCTGGTTCGCGCTGGTCTCGGCCTCGTTGGCGAGGTTCGTCGCGAGGTTGAACTCTTCGCCGTTGAACGCTTCGACAGCGTTGTTGAACGTCTGCTGGGCTTGTTGCGTGTTGGCTCCACTCGCACTCTGAATCGCGGCCTGCGCGCTATCGAGTTCGGCGCGCGCGGCGGCGCTGTCTTCGGTGTAGTGGTGGGCCGTCCACGTGTCGATATCGTTACTGGAGCCACCTTCGCGGGTCTGGTCGAGCGAGATGAGCGTGAACGTCTGCGCGGGGTCGTAGGAGTACGCCTCGACCTCGGGGACGGTCCCCGTCACGGATATTTCCACTTCGCTCGTGCCGTCGCCAGCGGCGACTTGCGCGCCGCTGAAGTTCTGCCCGTCGAAGGACTGCTGGTCGACTTTCGCGCCCGTCTGGTCGTAGTACGTGACGGTCCACGTCACGTCTTCCAGGTCGGTCTCGCCCGCGAGCGTCCACGATTCGAGTTGCGGGTTCCTGTACAGTTCATCGAGGGTGGCCGCCGCGGTCACCTGTGAACCGACCTGCGCCTCGTTGGGAACGTCCTCGGACGCGACGCTCACCGCCCCTGCCGGGCCCGCGAGGGCCGACAGGAGCACGACGAGCGCGAGCGCCAGCTTAGAAAAGCGACTCCAGTTCGTCTTCGTCATCGTTTATGAGGTTCTCCAGATTCGAATCGCTCTCTTGACGGATCTCTTCGATGTTATCCTGCGCTTCGATGGCGACCTGCTGCAGCTCCTTGATGCGCGGGACGTTCGTCACGCCCGACAGGAGGATGACACTCGCCACCTTCCCCGCGCCCGGAATCGGGTAGTCGCCGCCGCGAACTTCCATGGAACCGGTCTGCTCCTCGATCCACTTCCGCCCGCGCTCTATGCCTTTCCGGTTCAGATGCTCCGGCGGACCAGCGAGGACGAGCAGCGCGCGCTCCGCGCCTTCGATCTCACACGGGAGCGTGAGTCGACCGAGCGCGGCCTTGCGAACGAGGCTCGTGATTCGGTTGGTTGTGTGTGCGGTGTCGAGGTTGTCGTCGGGCTCGTCGCCACCCGTCAGCCGGGACAGGAGGCCGCCGCCCTTGTTCTTCCGCGGTTCGACGCCCTCGGAGGCGTAGCCGACCGTCGAGACGCCGCCGCCGGCGAGCGTGTTGATAATCTCCGACGAGTCGACGACGGACTCCGCGACCTCCTGTCCGTCTTTGACCTCGCCGGCGCCGAAGAGCACGCCGAATCGGTTGACGATCTCCTCGTTGATCTCGTCGTACCCCCCCTGTACCGACTCGCCGGTTTTCCGCCAGGCGTCGTTGTCGAACACGAGGAGGTTGTCGACCTCGCGGACGAACGTCTGGAAGGAGCGCGCGGCGTTGAGCGTGTAGATGCCACCCTCGTCGGACCCCGGCAGGATGCCGATGCCGTAGACGGGTTCGGTGTAGATGCGCTTGAGGTGTTTCGCGAGGACCGGCGCGCCGCCGGAGCCGGTGCCGCCACCGAGCCCGGACACGACGAGGAAGGCGTCGACTTCGTGGACAGGGATGCTGTCGATGGCACCCTGTACCTCGTCGATGTCCTCCTCGGCGATTTCGGCACCGAGTTCGTTGTCCGCACCGACGCCATGTCCCTTCACGCGGGACTGGCCGATGAGGACGCGCTGGTCCTTCGGGATGTTCTTCAGTCCGAGCAAGTCAGCTTTCGCGGAGTTTACAGCGACCGCAGCGCGGACGATTCCAGCGTTGCGTTCCCGGTCGTACTCGACGAACTTGTCGACTACTTTTCCCCCGGCTTGCCCGAATCCGATCATTGCGAGCTTCATAGGTTCGGTCCCCTCGCCATTGCGTGAATTGCAGTACGAACGCAGACATAAGCGTTGTGATGAGGAAGTGTATTCCCAGCGTCAGATTATCGCCGAAAAACGGCGACTCAGAACAGGTGTTAATCAGTCATTATAGCGTGATAGCCCCTGAAACCGGCGAAATGAGCCGCGGTTCATACCCTCCTAACCTCGATGAACGGTTAACTCTCCGTCAGTTTCGTTCGGCGAGGTAGCGTTCGAACGTTTTCATCGACGACGTGTCGACGCCGAAGGCCCCCGCATCGTTGTCTCGGACCGTGCTGTCAATCTTGAGCGACCGATACTGGTCTGCGCCCATCGGGAACCCCGGGACCGCCCCGAGAACGGTGAGTCCGACTTGGGCCAGCGGCATCGGGAGTGGGACGATGGTGATAGACTTGCCCTCCGACTCGTAGACCATCTCGGTCAGCTCGCGGAGCGTAATCACCTCGGGGCCGCCGATTTCGTAGGTCTCTCCGATGTGTCTGTCGTCTTCGAGCGCCTGACCGAACATCGGGGTCAGGTCGTCGATCCAGATGGGCTGGAAGCGCGTCTTCCCGTTCCCCGGAAGTGGATACAGGGGGACGCCGGGCGCGAACATTCCCTTGAGCCGCTTCGTGAACGAGATAATCTCCGCGCCGTCGCCGAAGATAATCGACGGCCGGAAAATCGTCCAGTCCAGCGACGACGACTTCACCGCGTTCTCGGCCTTGCCTTTCGAGCGGATGTACGCCGTATCGGCGTCGGGATCCGCGTCGAGGGCGCTCATCTGGATGAGTCGTGACACGCCGTGCGACTCGGCGGCCTTTACGACGTTTTCGGTGCCCTGCCAGTTGACGATGTCGTGCATCCGGTAGCCGCCGTCCGGTTTGAAAAGCGGCGAGAGCGCGACGAGGTTCACGACAGCGTCTTTCCCCTCGAACGCGCCCGCGATGGAGTCGTAGTCCGTCACGTCCCCCATCGCCTTCTCGACGCCGTCGGGGAGGTCCTCGCTGTTCGGACTCCGCGACATCGCGGTCACGCTGTGTCCCCGCGACTGCAGCTCGCGGCAGAGGTTGGTACCGACGAAACCGGTTCCGCCGAGGACAAGGACTTTCATGGCGTAATATTCGGCGGAATGAGGGTAAAGCTAACGGGGGATAGAGGTCGATTTCGCCGGGGAACGCTCCGATGGGAACGACGTTCCGGTCGAACGGGCGTGTTCGACTATCCGGCCCGCGGCGACGGCTTCCCGACCCGCTCAGAAGAGAACCGAGGGCGCGACCGAGCCGTCGGTGCGCTTTACCATCCGACCGACTCGGTCGTAGACGACGAGCTCTTCGGCCGCCTCGGGGCACTCGTCGGGAGCATCGCTCGGGTGGTCGACCTCGTGCTGCTTCGTCGCGAACGACGCGTCGGTCGGGGAAACGCGCTCGTCGAATCGGACGACGCTGTACTGCTTTTCGTTCGGAAGGAGGTCGTCCCACCACTCGCAGGTGGGAGGCACTAGTACACGTATCGGTTTGCGTTGACATTATCATTGTGGCGGCTCGCTTCGGCGCGCTTTTTCCGGAGCGCCGAGTTGGTAGGGTATGCTCGTCACGCTCGAAGGGCTCGACGGGAGCGGAAAGACGACCGTCTGGGAGGCGCTGCACGACGCGTACCCCGACGCCGTCTTCACGCGCGAGCCCACATCGGATTCGTGGTACGGAGAGGCCGTCAACCGCGCTATCGCCGACGACGACGCCGACCCGCTCGCCACGCTGTTCCTCTTCACCGCCGACCACGCGGACCACCTCTCGCGGGTCGTCCGTCCGGCCCTCGCCGACGGCGACCTCATCATCTCCGACCGCTACTCCGACTCGCGGTACGCCTATCAGGCCGCCTCGCTCCGCGACAGCGACCTCAGACGCCCGATGGAATACATCAGAGGAATCCACACGGCGTTCACTCGGCCGCCGGACAAGACTATCTACCTCGACGTAGACCCCGAGACGGCCGCCGCGCGCAGCGGCGCGACGAACAAGTTCGAACAGGCGGCGTATCTCGCGGACGTGCGCGCCAACTATGAGCGACTCATCGAAGCCGAACCGGAGCGGTTCGTCCGCGTCGACGCGACGCAGTCGCCCGAGGACGTGCTCGACGCCGTCGAGGCGGCGCTCGAAGCGATTCTCGCGGAGAACTAGGCACCGAACGGCTCACGCCTCACCGCGAGTTCGGGAGGTTCTCGTACTCCTCCGGTGGCGGGACGTAGAGCGTGTCGATAGTGAACCCGAGCGCCAGCGGCATCCCTATCATGACGCCGAGTGCCGCGGTGGGGCTGCCGAGGTCAACGCCGATGCCGAACACGCCGGAGAACACCAGCGTCGAGACGAACAGCACGAGCGGAATCAGAAACAGGGCGTACAGGATGTAGCCCCACTGCGTCTTCAGTCGAAGGCGGAAAAAGCGGGTCATAACCGCCGCGATGAGCGTGTGGAGGGCGATGACCGCGCCCATGAGCACGAGGTTGACCACCGAGACCATAGCCGACCTATGGAGGCGGTGGTCTTTGGCCTGTCGCTCTCGGCGACCCGCTCGACCCACGCCGCCGTCGGTCGAACCGCCCGCCGGGGGCGACCCCGCGGACGGGTGACGTTTATCACGAAGGACCGTGACTCACCGCCATGCACCGACTCATCGCAGAGCGCGGGCTGGACGACACGGGTTTCACCGCAGACGACGCCCGCGCCGCCCTCCGCGACATGATTCGAGCGCGACGGTTCGACGAGCGTGCACTCGCCCTCCAGCGACGCGGATGGATGAGCGGCTACCCGCCGTTCCGCGGACAGGAGGCCTCTCAAATCGGGGCCGCCCACGCCATGCGCGACGACGACGTGTTGCTGCCGACCTACCGGTCGAACGCCCTCCAACTCGCCCGCGGCGTGCCGCCGAGCGACATCCTCCTCTTTCGGCGCGGTCACGCCGAGTACGACTCGGACCACGACGTGCCAGTGTTCCCGCAGGCGGTCCCCATCGGAAGCCAGATTCCCCACGCCGCCGGCGTCGGCATGGCCGCGAACTACCGCGGCGACGACTACGGGGCGCTGGTCTGCTTCGGCGACGGCGCGACCTCCGAGGGCGACTTCCACGAGGGGCTGAACTTCGCGGGCGTCTTCGACGCGCCGGTCGTCTTCTTCTGCGAGAACAACGGCTGGGCGATTTCGCTCCCCCGCGAGCGCCAGACCGCCAGTGAGTCCATCGCGGCGAAGGCCGACGCCTATGGGATGGACGGCATGCAGGTCGATGGCAACGACCCCCTCGCCGTCAGGGAGGCCGTCGAGCGCGGCTTCGAGAAGGCCCGCGCCGGCGAGCCGGTGCTCATCGAGAGCCTCACCTACCGACAGGGCCCACACACGACCGCCGACGACCCCTCACGCTACCGCGACGACGACCCGGAACTCCCCGAGTGGCGGACGCGCGACCCCCTCGACCGCTTCGAGTCGTTCTGCCGCGAGCAGGAGGTCGTCGACGACGCGGCGCTCGACGCCATGCGTGACGACGCCGACGAGGAACTGCGCGAGGCCGTTGAGCGCGCCGAGGCGACGCCCGAACCGGGGACCGACGAACTGTTCGACAATGTCTACGAGGAACTGCCGCCGGAGCTCGCCCGCCAGCGCGAGGAACACGTCGCGTTCGTCGAGCGCAACGGGCCGTTCGACATCGAGCGCTGAGCGCGCGGTCCCTCAGTCGTCCAGCGAGATGTACGTCTTCGTGTCGGCGACGCCCTCTAAGCTCTGGACGCGGCTCGACGCCGTCTTCAGCACTTCGTAGACCGCGTCGGTGTCGACCTCGGCGATGATGTCGTACGCGCCCGCGACGATGTGCGCCTCCGTCACCGTCTCGAAGTCGCGGATAGGACCGAGAAGCTGTTCCGACTCGCCGGCTCCGGTCTTCACCATGATGAACGCGTGAACCATGCGTGATATATTCTACCACAGTCGTCAAAAGCCTTGCTTCGACCGAGCGCGGCCCCTTCGGTCGAATCGGGGGAAGGTTATTTGCCTCCGCCGACATACCACTCTATCATGCGGTTCGTTATCATTGGTGCTGGACGGGTTGGGCTGCGCACCGCTCGCGTCCTCCGCGAGGAGGGCCACGACATCGTCCTGGTGGAGTTGGACCGCGACCGGGTCAAACGGGCCCGCGAAGCAGACTTCGACGTGGTCGAAGGCGACGGCTCCCGCGAGGAGGTGCTCGTCGACGCCGGTATCGAGGCGGCCGACGCCCTCGGCGCGCTCACCGCCGACCTCAACGTGAACTTCGCGGCCTGCATGATCGGCAAGCACTTCGGCTGTCGGACGGTGCTCCGGGTCGACGAGGACTACCGCGAGGAGGTGTACCAGAAGTACGCGAAGGAGGTAGACGAAATCGTCTACCCCGAGCGCCTCGGCGCTATCGGCGCGAAGAACGCGCTGCTCGGCGGGTCTATCCGCGCCATCGCCGACATCGCTCAACACCTGCAGGTCATCCTCGTAACGGTGACGGAGGAGTCGCCGATGAACGGCTACAGTATCGAGGAGGTTGCGCTCCCGGCGAACGCCCGCGTCCTCGCGTTCGGGAAGAAAGACGGTCCGATGGGAATCCCGCTTTCCGACGACTCGCTGGAGACGGGCGACCGCGTGGCCGTCCTCGCGGACTTCGACGTGCTCAACGACGTGCGACAGCTGCTCGTCGGCGACGAGGTCGTCACCGCGGCGGGAGGTGCGTGACGATGGTCTACGCCTACATCATGGTCAAAGCCGCGCCCGTCTCGGACGGCATCGACCAGCTGAAACAGGAGCTGTTGGCCGTCTCGGACGGCATCGTCAGCGCCCACATTGTCGCCGGCGACGTGGACTTCATCGTGAAAGTCGAGGTGGACACCCCCGCCGACGTGAAGGACATCGCGGGCGGCATCCAGTCGGTGTCGGGCATCGAAGACACCCAGACGTACATCGCGATGGACTGAGGCGGCGCGCAGTCCGCGCGTCTCTAAACCTAAACGGCTGTTCCTCAGAAGCCCGCGCCAGCGGTGTCCCGCGCGCTCTGGATGAGACTCGTCACCGGTTCGCCGTAGTCGTAGCCGGGGATGATTCCCTCGACGAACGTGCCTTCGACGTAGTCGATGACCGCGCCGGCGTCGTCGACGCCGCGGCGCTCGTTGATGTCGGCGAAACTCGCCCGGACGACCGCCTCGTCGCCCGCGCGAGTCACGTCGGGTTCGAGGTCGTGGTCGCCGGCGACGACGCCGTTCACGTCTTCGAGGCGGAGTTCGAACGTCTCGTACCAGCCGTCTTCGACGACGGGTGCCACGTCGTCGGCGACCGCCGAGAGCATCGGGACGCGGACCTCCACGCCGAACTCGACGTGGCCGCTCTCCTGCGCCGCGACGCTGACGGTGCCGTCGAACGGCGTCGTCACGGACTCGAAGGTGCGGTCGTCGACCGGTTCGAACGACCCGTGGTCGCCGAACGCGCGGCGGACCCGACCGGGGATGTCGTCTTCGCTCATGACCGGACGAAGGTCCCGACGGGAGAAAAGCCCGTTGCGTCGCGAGCGCCCTCGAATCGCCCGCCTGCGGCGGTTTTGGACGAATGGCGGCACGTTTAAGTATCTCGCCGCACTCCATTCAGGTGACGCTTCGCTTTGGAGGGCCGAAGCGTCAGCGGGGACCAATCTAGGGCGGCATTTGCCGCGCGGGCCGCTCCCGTGCGGCTGCCTATCCCTTTCTCACGAAACTCACATCCGAGAGCCGCCGGTCCGTGTCGCGCGCGCTCGAAATCGAACAGACTGACCCGAGCGATGTCCAACCCCAGCGATGTCTAAGCAGTAACAATCCGCCAGCGACGCGGCCGCGTCAGTCCTCGCCCAAGCCGTCGGTCGTCTCGAACGCCTCGGCCATCGTCGGCGACGAGATCGGTTCGGAACCCGTCTCGTCCGCCGTCGCAGTTGCATCGCCCTCGGCTCCGGACTCGCCCGCGTCGGCGTCGGCGTCTCGCTCCGCCGTTTCGCGTACTTCGAACCGGTCCGCGAGCGCGCGCAGTTCGTCGGTCGTCGACGACAGCTCCTGCATCTTCCCGGCGACGGTGACCATCGCGTCGTTCTGCTCGTGGGCCGCGCCGGCCACGTCGGCCGCCTCGGTCCGTGTCTCGTCGGCGATTTCGGCGGCCTCGTCTGCGAGGCGCGCGACCGACTGCGCGGCCGACGCCTGCGAGGCGGTCGCCTCGTCGATGGCGGCGACACCATGGTCGACTTCCTCCAGTCGGTCGACCGCCTCGTCGATGGCCATAACGCCGGTTTCGACCGCCTCGGACCCTCGCGAGACGCGCTCTCGGGCGGCCTTGACCGCATCGACCGTCTCGTCGGCCGTCTCCTCGACTGACTCGATGGACGACGCGATTTCGGTCGTCGCGTCGGCGGTCTCGCCGGCGAGCGCCTTCACGCTGTCCGCGACGACGGCGAAGCCCGCGCCCGCGTCGCCGGCGCGGGCAGCCTCGATGGAGGCGTTGAGCGCGAGCAGGTTCGTCTGGTCGGCGATGTCTTCGATGAGGTCGACCACCTCGCCGATGTCGGCCACCTCATCGCGGAGCGCTTCGACGCCCTCGGCCGCGGCCGCGACGCGTGCGTCGATGTTCGCCATCTCGTCGTGGACGGCGGCGCTCGCGTCCC
>NZ_JAMYJY010000117.1:0-11177 GCF_024136985.1 Haloferax sp. AB510 | reverse complement strand
CCACGGGCGCACACTCGGTCCGCTACGGCATTACTGACGCCTACACCGAGGAGTTGCGGGTCGTGCTCGCCGACGGGTCGGTCGTCCACACCCGCGACGTGGTCGTCGGGAGCGACGAATGGGACCGCATCGTCGGGAAGGACGACCGCGAGGCCCATCTCTACCGGACTGTTCTCGGCCTCGTCGAGGACCACGAGGAGGAAATCGAACGGAAGTACCCGAGCCTCAAGCGGTCGGTGTCGGGCTACAACCTCCACAAGGTCGTCACCGAGACCGACGACGGCGAGACGGTTATCAACCTCTCCAAACTGTTCGTCGGCGCGGAGGGAACCCTCGGCGTCGTGGTCGAGGCCACCGTGTCTCTCGTGACGGTTCCCGAGGAGACGGCGCTCGTCCTCTACGCCTACGACGACCTCGTGGAGGCGATGGCCGCGGTCCCCGACGCGCTCGACTTCGACGCCAGCGCGGTCGAACTCATGGACGACGAGGTGTTGCGGATGGCCGCCGAGTCCAGCGAGTACGCCCAGTACGTCGAGGAGATTCCCGACGGGACGGCGGCGACGCTGATGCTGGAGTTCGACTCCGAACTGCACGACAACTTCGAGGCGGTGATACGCGAGGCGAACGAGCACTTCCTGCGAGACGGCGACGCCGAGTCGGCGGCGGATGACGTGCCGGCGGCGGGCGATGACGCCGACGACGCCGACGACACCGCCGGCGGCGCGTTCGAAGCCATCGAAGCGTACACGCCCGAGGCGCAGGCGGACCTCTGGAAGCTCCGCAAGGCGGCGATACCGCTTCTCATGTCGCTGCCGGGCGACCCGAAGCCCTACCCGTTCATCGAGGACGCGAGCGTCCCGCCCGGGGAGTTGGCAGAGTACGTCCAGTCGTTCGAGGAAGTGCTGGAAGACCACGGCACGTCGGCCGCGTACTTCGCCCACGCCGGCGCGGGGACGCTCCACATCCGCCCCATTCTGAACCTGAAAGACGGCGCGGGCATCGAGACGATGCGCGCCATCACCGACGACGTGACCGACCTCGTGTTGGACCACCGCGGGGCCTTCTCGGGCGAGCACGGCGACGGGATGGCCCGGACCGAGTGGAACCCGAAGATGTACGGCCCCGAACTCTGGGGCGCGTTCAAGGAACTGAAGACGGCGTTCGACCCCGAGTGGCGCATGAACCCCGGAAACGTCGTCTACCGCGACGGCCCCGACGACCCCGGCCCGGACGGCGACCGCGGCGTCGGCGCGGACATGCGCGAGAACCTCCGGTACGGCGCGGCCTACCAGTCCATCGAGCCCGCGACGACGCTCGACTTCTCGGACGAGGGGGGCTTCTCGCACCTCGTCGAACTCTGTAACGGCTGCGGCACCTGCCGACAGACCGGGTCGGAGACGATGTGTCCGACCTACCGCGCCTCGAAGGACGAAGTCGAGACGACCCGCGGGAGGGCCAACATGCTCCGCGCGGCCATCAGCGGCGACCTCCCGGAAGACGAAATTCACTCGGACCGGTTCCAAGAGGAGGTCCTCGGGCTCTGTGTCGGCTGTAAGGGCTGTAAGAGCGACTGCCCGACCGGCGTCGACTTGGCGAAGCTCAAAGCCGAGGTGAAACACGCCCACCACATCGAGGCGGGCGCGTCAATCCGCGAGCGCCTGTTCGCCAACATCGACCGGTTGGCGGGCGTCGGCAGCGCTCTCGCGCCCGTCTCGAACTGGGCGGCCGAGCTTCCGGGTGCGCGGGCCGCGATGGAGCGACTCGCGGGCGTCGCCCCGGACCGGTCGCTCCCGTCGTTCACCCGCGACACGCTCGAATCGTGGATGGACGCGCGACGGCCCCGCGTGCCGGCGGCGGAGGCCGACCACCGCGTCCTCCTGTTTCCCGACACCTACACGAACTACGTCACGCCCGAAATCGGGAAGGCGGCGGTTCGCGTGCTGGAGGCCGCCGGCGTCCACGTCCGACTCGCGGAGGGCGTCGAGCCGAGCGGCCGCGCCGCCTACTCCGGCGGCTTCCTCGACCTCGCGCGGCGGCGCGCGGGCCACAACGTCGAGACGCTCCGGCCGTCGGTCGAAAACGGCTGGTCGGTCGTCTTCGTCGAGCCCTCGGACGCGGTGATGTTCCAAGACGAGTACGCCGACCTCCTACCGGACGACTCGGTCGCGCCCGTCGCGGCGGCCGCCTACGGCGTCATGGAGTTCCTCGACACCTACCGACTGGACGAGGCCCTCCCGGTTCGTGGGCGCTCGGCCGACGACGACGGCGCGGCCGGAACCGTCGCCTCCGCAGTCGCCGACGGCGGCTCACTCGGCTCCCTCACCTACCACGGCCACTGCAACCAGAAGGCGCTGAACAAGGACCACCACGCGGTGGGCGTCCTCCGGCGGGTCGGCTACGAGGTCGACCCGCTCGATTCGAGCTGTTGCGGCATGGCCGGGAGCTTCGGCTACGAGGCCGAACACTACGACCTCTCGAAGGCCATGGGGAACATCCTGTTCGAACAGGTCGACGAGAGCCCGGGCGACGAGGTGGTCGCCCCCGGCGCGTCGTGTCGGACGCAACTCGAAGACAGGGACGACGCGGCGCGGCGACCGCCGCACCCCATAGAGAAGGTCGCACAGGCGCTGTCGGGCTGAGCGGGCTACTCGAAGCACTCAACCGGCCGGCCGGAGTTCCACGGGTCGGGGTCACGCGCCGACCCCGGTTCACGGCGTTCCGCAATCACATCCCTTTTGCCGGTTTGCGTGGCAGGTGAAGGCAGACCATGTCCGATGCACCCGATGTCGGCGAACTCACCCCGCCGAATCGCACGCTGATGGGCCCCGGCCCGAGCGACGTCCATCCGCGCGTCCTCCGCGCGATGTCCACGCCGCTCGTCGGTCACCTCGACCCGTCGTTTATCGACATCATGAACGAGGTGCAGGAACTCATGCGTTACACGTTCCGCACCGACAACAAGTGGACGATTCCGGTCTCGGGGACCGGGTCGGCGTCGATGGAGGCCGCCATCGGCAACCTCGTCGAACCGGGTGACACGATGCTCGTCCCGACGAACGGCTACTTCGGCGGGCGCATGGAGTCGATGGCCGAGCGCGCCGGCGGCGAGGTCGTCCACGTGGACGCGCCGTGGGGCGAGCCGCTCGACCCCGCGGACGTACAGGACGCCTTCGACGAGCACCAGCCGGACGTGTTCGGGTTCGTCCACGCCGAGACCTCGACCGGTGTGAAACAGCCGGGCGTCCCCGAACTGACGAGCATCGCCCACGACCACGACGCGCTCGTCGTCGCCGACACCGTCACCTCGCTCGGCGGGGTCGAACTCGAAGTCGACGACTGGGGCATCGACGTGGCCTACTCCGGCCCGCAGAAGTGTCTGTCGTGTCCGCCGGGCGCGAGCCCGCTGACGCTCAACGACCGCGCGATGGACAAGGTGCTCTCGCGGGAGGAGCCGCCCCGCTCGTGGTACCTCGACCTGTCGCTGCTGGAGGGCTACTGGGGCGACGACCGCTCGTACCACCACACCGCGCCCATCACCAACGTCTACGCCATCCGCGAGGCGCTCCGTCTGGTCGCCGAGGAGGGCATCGAAGAGCGGTGGGCGCGCCACCGGCGGGTCGCGGGCGCGCTGAAAGCCGGCGTCGAGGCGATGGGCCTCGGCCTCAACCCCGAAGACGAGTACTGGCTGCCGAGCCTCAACGCGGTGCTCGTCCCCGACGGCGTGGACGCCGGCGCGGCCATCGACTACGTCCTCGAACACTACGACCTCGAAATCGCCGGCGGCCTCGGCGCGCTCGCGGGCGACATCTTCCGCGTCGGCTGTATGGGCCACTCGGCGCGGCCGGAGAACGTGTCGTTCCTCCTGACCGCCCTCGGCGAGGCGCTGGAGGCGCAGGGCGCGGACGTGGACCCCGAAGTCGGGTTCGCCGCCATGCGCGAGCAGTTGGGTCAGTAGCGGCCCCTAACCGGCGGTAATTCGACGCGAACCGCGGCGAAATTCGGCGAAACCGACGCAAAACGCCCACCACGGTGTCCCGTATTCATGAGCGTCGCTCCGTGAGTGGCGACCGAAGCGATTCACCATGAACCGACGTAGACTCACCCTCGCCGGCATCGCGCTCGCCGTCCTCGTCGTGACTGCGGGTGTCGCCGCCGCTGCACCGAGCGACAACGCACGCGACTCGTCCCCCGCGTCCGAGGCCGGCCAACAGGGGCCGCCCGGCGAACTCCCCGGCCCGGTTCCGGAGTTCGTCTCGGATATTCACGACCTCGTTAGCGACTTCCTGAACGGGGCCCTCGACGGGTCGCTTGGGGACACGCTAAGCGACCGCGCCAACGACTTTTCGGGTGCGTAACTAAGTGCGACCCGTCGGTAGCCGACAACTGCGCTAAACGACACCCGTCAAACCCGACTTTCCATTTCATATGAGACGCACACTCCTCGTCGCCGCGACAGCTCTGGTCCTCCTCACGGCCGGCATCTCGGCCGCGTTCGTGACCGGTGTCGGACCATTCTCGGACGACGACGCCGAGTCAGACGAACCGTTCCCCACGCAGACGACCGCACCGCCCGACGACGACGGCGGTGACAGCGGCGGGAGCGACAGCAGCGACAGCGGTAGCAGCGACAGCGACAGCGGAGACAGCAGCGACGACGGCGACGCGACCGAAAGCGAGTCGGTGCCGCCGTTCGGCGTCGTCGTCGACAACATCGAGAAGTGCGGTCAGACGTGCCGCGACGTGACGAGCACGATAACCAACCAACAGGACGCCGACAGTTCCGGCGTCACCGTCTACAGTCGCATCTTCGTCGGCAACAGCACCGACCCGGACGACGAGGTCTGGCGCGGGTCCCAAGCGGTCGGCGACCTCGCGGCCGGCGAGTCGTACACGACGACGAAGCGCGTCAAACTGTCGTACTCCGAGGCGTTCGCGGTCCGGCAGGCCGACGGCTGGATTACGGTCCAGACGACCATCGAGACCGACGACCGAACGCTGACCTACACGGAACAGCGCGACGTGGCGTAGGTTGCGCGAGGCCGCGGCGCGGGATGCGAGCGCCGCTCCACCGCTTCCGCAACGTCTTTTCGCGCCGGCCGCAAAGCCGGGGTATGAACATCGAGGTTCGCGAACTGGCCGACCTCGGCACCGACGCCCGCCGTGCCTTCTTCGAGCGGGACGCCGGGGTCGAGGAGGTTCGCTCCGACGTGCGCGACATCGTCGAGCGCGTCCGCCGAGAGGGCGACGTGGCGGTCCGTGAGTTCTCAACGGAGTTCGACGGCGTCCAAGTCGGCAACATCGACGTGACCGACGCCGCCGAGCGCGCCTACGACGAAATCGACGACGACGTGCGCGAGGCCATCGAGGCTGCCGCGGCGAACATCCGCGAGTTCCACGGGAAGCAGGTCCCCGAGGACTGGCGCGAGGAGTTCGGCGACGCCGGCACCCGCGAACTCGGGCGTCGCTACCGCCCGCTCGACCGGGTCGGCGTCTACGCCCCCGGCGGCACCGCCGCCTACCCGTCGAGCGTCCTGATGGGCGTCATCCCCGCGAAGGTCGCGGGCGTCGAACACGTCGCGGTCGCCACCCCGCCCGCCGAGCCGATGAACCCCGTCACGCTCGCCGCGATGCACGTCGCGGGCGCGGACGCGGTCTACTCGGTCGGCGGGGCACAGGGCATCGCCGCGCTCGCCTACGGCACGGAGACGGTGAAGGCCGTCCAGAAGGTCGTCGGGCCGGGCAACAAGTGGGTCACGGCGGCGAAGGCCGAAGTCCGCGGCGACGTGGACATCGACTTCCTCGCCGGCCCCTCCGAGGTGCTCGTCGTCGCCGACGAGACCGCCGAGGCGCGGTTCGTCGCCGCCGACCTCGTCGCGCAGGCCGAACACGACCCGAACGCGTCGGTCGTCGCCATCACCGACGACGCCGACCTCGCCGCAGAAGTCGTCGCGGAGGTCGAACGACAGGCGGGCGAGCGCGAGCGGACGGAGACTATCGAGGCCGCGCTCGAAAGCGACGCGTCGGGCGTCCTCCTCGCGCGGTCGATGTCCGAGGCGGTGTTATTCGCCGAAGAGTACGCCGCCGAGCACCTGACCATTCAGGCCGACGACGACGAGGCGCTGTTGGACCGCATCGACTCCGCGGGGAGCGTCTTCCTCGGCCCGTACACGCCCGTCGCGGCCGGTGACTACGCTTCCGGGACGAACCACGTCCTCCCGACCGGTGGGGGCGCAAAGCGGCAGGGCGGGCTCTCTGTCGACCACTTCCTCCGCTCGACGACAGTCCAGCGCCTCGACCGCGAGGGGCTGTCGGAGCTTTCGGAGACGATTACGACGCTCGCGGAGGCCGAAGGGCTGGACGCGCACGCTCAGAGCGTCCGCGAGCGGTTCGAAGAGTAAGCGAACGCGGCTCGTTCGACTCGTTTTCCGCCGACTTGCACCCGGTAGTCGCATCCTACCGGGGCGGCTCCGGGTTCCGCCTGCGCCACAGTTAACCGTTCCCACAGTATAGTGGGGCGTATGAGCACGGAATCCGCGAGTGGCGGCGGCGATGTGGCGGTTGCGGTCACGCCCGCGGCCGCGGACGAAGCCGTCTCCCTCCTCGAAGGAGAATCGATGGACACCGACGTGGCGGGCCTCCGGCTGTTCGTCCAGCAGGGCGGTTGCGCCGGGCTGTCCTACGGGATGCGCTTCGACAACGAACCGGAAGACGACGACACGGTCGTCGAACAGCACGGCCTCCGCGTGTTCGTCGACCCCGCGAGCATGAACTACATCGGCGGCGCCACCCTCGACTTCGAGGGCGGCCTGCAGGGCGCGGGCTTCCACGTCGATAACCCGAACGCCGAGAGCAGTTGCGGGTGCGGCGAGTCGTTCCGGACGTAGGGACCAATTTCTTAAGCCACCCCCGCGCCAATCGGTGGCATGGCCGAACTCCAGACCCAGACCGTATCGAGCGGCAAGACCGTCTTCGTCGCTACCGACGAGCCAGAGCGAGGCTCGAAGGGACCGTTCTACGTCGTGTACTCGACCGAAGACGCCGAGAACCGCTGGGGGTACCTCTGCGGTAACTGCGACTCGTTCGACACCGCGATGGACACAATGGCCCGCATCGAGTGCAACAACTGCGGAAACGTCAGAAAGCCCGAGGAGTGGGACGCCGCTCACGAGTAGTCGAGCGCCCGGCGCGACCGTTCGTCAACTATTGGCATGCCATACCGTGGCAATCTTTATCAGGGGTGCGGGTGTACGTAGACGTGCATGGCCCAGGCTTCGATGCCTCCTGTTCAGGAGGCTCGGTCGATATTCGGCCGGCTCGGCTACTCCGTCTCGGGCGACGGAACCGATATGCTGGCCGAACGCAAGTGGCGTACGGTCCACGTGACCGCACTGAGTTCGCGCGAAGCGACCGAATGCCGTCCGGTGCTCGCAGACGGCGGAACCGAGACACCGTATCGGTTCCGCTGCTTCGTGACGTGGGACGACCACATCAGCGCGCTTCGAGAGCGGCTTCGCGGTATCGACCTTCCATACGAGTGGGCAATCATCGGCGTGTCGAACGGTGGTGGGAACGACTACGAGGTCGTTCACGGGACGAACACGTAATCGAAACGGGGCGTCTTCGCCCAAACGTTTTCTCAGCCCGTCGCTAACGGACGAGCATGTCGCAGGCCGCACAGACGGAGCTGGCGCAATTCGTCCGGAGTAGACGGCTCAACGCGGTACTTGCGTGGCTGTTCGTGGGGTTCCTCGTCGCCGTCGCCATCGGGAGCGTCGTCACCGGCGGCGACCTCGTCTGGGGCGGCTTCGCGGCCGTCGTCGCCGCGGTCACCGTCGTTCCGGCCGTCGCCTTCCGCGAGCCGCGAGCGATGCTCCCGTGGGAGGTCGTCGCGCTCGCGTCGCTCCCGCTCGTCGCTCGCGTCCTCGTTCGAGGCCAGACCATCGGCGGCGTGACCTTTACCGGCCGCGTCTCGACGTATCTCGCGGTGGCCGCCATCGCGCTCATCGTCGCCGTCGAACTCGACGTGTTCACGCCAGTCCGGATGAACCACTCGTTCGCCGTCTTCTTCGTCGTCATCGCCACGATGGCCGCCGCGGGCGTCTGGGCGGTCGTCCAGTGGCTCTCGGACCTCTACCTCGGCACGCGCCTGCTGTTGAACGGCCGCCCCGACGAGGTCATCGAGACCGGGCTGATGTGGGACTTCGTCGCCGCCACCGTCGCCGGCCTCGCAGCTGGGTTGCTGTTCGAGTACTACTTCCGCCGCCGGGCGGGGTCGCGTAAGCGGCTCCCGGAGGAGGTGGCGGATGTCGCCGAGGACGTGAATCCGGCGGAGATGGACGACTACTCCGCGACGGAGGACGGTGAGTCGTCGTGAGGATTCGCTCGCACCTCCACATCGACGCGCGACGCCAGCGCCAGCTCTCGCGGGCGATGCAGGTCGTCCTCGTCGGGCTCGTCTTCATCGGCCTCGACCGCGGGAACCTCGGCATCGTCGTCAACGCGCTCGTCGGGCTCGGGGTGACCTACCTCCCGGCGCTACTCGAACGTGACTACCGCATCCCGATGGACGCCGGGCTGACGCTCTGGATATCCTCGGCGGCGTTTCTCCACGCGCTCGGCACGGTCGGCCTCCCCGGTTCGGAGACCAGTTTCTACGCGGGCGTCTGGTGGTGGGACCACCTCACGCACGCGCTGTCGTCGTCGGTCGTCGCGGCCGCCGGCTACGCGACCGTCCGCGCGGTCGACGAGCACACGGCGGACATCTACCTGCCGCCGCGGTTCATGTTCGTGTTCATCCTGCTTTTCGTCCTCGCGTTCGGGGTCTTCTGGGAGGTCATCGAGTTCGCTATCTCGGGGGTCGCCGCGCTCGCAGGTACCGGGTCGGTGCTGACGCAGTACGGCCTCGACGACACGCTCCTCGACCTCGTGTTCGACGCCGTCGGTGGGATTATCGTCGCTATCTGGGGGACCGCACACCTCTCCGACGTAGTCGGCGCGTTGCAGAAACGGCTCGAATCGACACCTCGTTGACACGTCGACACGGTCGTCGGTTCGCCCGGTCCCTCCCGGATACGGGTGAATATCCGGAGTCCCGATATACATTTGTGTACGCCCTGAGACGTTCATACCGATGTCGAGTTGGATTGGTGACGAGGACGAAGACGAGGGCGGAGACGCGGCCGACGCGTTCGAGGCGGTCGGCCGCCGCCGTCGACTCCTCCAGGCGCTCTCGTCGGAGCCGCTTTCGAAGGCCGACCTCGTCCGCGCGCTCTCGGTCTCTCGGTCCACCGTCGACCGCGGCGTCGAGCGCCTCGTCCGGCTCGGACTCGTCGAGCGATCGAACGGCGGCTTCGTCGCCACGAGCGCGGGTCGCGTCGCCTTGGAGACACACGACGAGGCGCTCCGATCGATGGCGAACGTGCTCGACGCGGTCCCACTACTCGACCGCCTTCCCGAGTCGGTCAGTCCGCCGCCCTCACTGTTCCGCAACGCGGTCGTCTGCACCAGCAACCTTTCGGAGATGGAACAGCGGGCCCCGCTCGATTTCGATATCAGTGAGGTGACGACACTCACCGGATTCAACGGCCCGTTCCTGTTCAGCATCTGGCCCGAGGCATGCGAACAGCTCGCGCGGCTCGGCGACAGCGCCACGCTCGTCCTCTCGGCGGAGTCCCTCGACTGGCTTTCGAAGCGCTACCCCGACGGCCTCGACGCCATCGTCGACGCCGGCGTCCGCGTCTCCGCGGTCGAGGACGAACCGGGGTTCGGCGTCGTGGTCATGGACCGCCCGACGACGGCTTCGGTCACGGTCGTCGTCTACGACCACATGGGCGGCCCGGAGGCGCTGGTCGTGAGCTACGAACCGTCGGCCGTGGCGTGGGGTCGGCGGCTCGTCGCGGCGCGCGCCGAGACCGCTCGTTCGTACCGTCCCGACGAGTGAGTCCCGCGACGACGCGCCGCGGATCGCTCCGTCCGTCCCGTTCACCTCCTTTTTCCCACCCGCCTCGCCGCCGAGTCAGGGACGATTATTTGTGATAGTAAGACGAAGGGTCCGACGAGATGGTGTTCAAGAAAATCACCCTTGTCGGTCGGAGTGCAGAGAGTTTCGACGCCGCCGTCGACGACGCGATTAACCGCGCCGAGGAGACGCTCGCGGGCGTCCACTGGGTCGAGGTAAAGGAACTCGGCGTCGAACTCGCGTCCGTCGAGACCCGGGAGTACCAAGCCGAGGTCGAAGTCGCGTTCGAACTCGAAGGGAAAGACGGCGAGTAGAGACGACGCTCACCCGGTCGAGACCGGCCCGCGTCGGTCTGACTCGGGTTGGCCCGCGTCGACGGCGCGGGCCGTCCCGACGGCTTCTTATCCGCCCGCACCGCCACATTCGAGAAGCGAATGCCTCGGCTCCTCCACTACTCCGACATCGAGAACGTCTTCGACGACACCGAGCGCGCCGGCCGCCTCGCGGGTTGCGTCAGCGCCCTCGACGGCGACGACACGCTCGTGGTCGGCACCGGCGACAACACCGCGCCGGGCGTCCTCTCGCTCGTCGAGCGCGGCGGACAGGCGCTCGACTTCTACGACGCCGTGGACGCCGACCTCGAAACGTTCGGCAACCACGACTTCGACTACGGGCCGAGCCGGACCCGCGAACTCGTCGCCGCGAGTCGGCCGACGTGGGTCACGAGCAACGTCCACGGCGAGGACGGCGGCCGGTTCGCCGCCGACGAGGGGAGCGTCCCACGGACGATCCGCGAGGTGGACGGGCTGACCCTCGGCTTCTTCGGCGTCACCGACCCGGCGACCGGCACCATCAACCCGGAGGCGGCCGACGTCGGCTTCTCCGACCCCTACGCGGCCGCCGCCGACGCGGTCGCCGCGCTCAGGGACGACGGCGCGGACCTCGTCGTCGCGCTCTCACACCTCGGCAGCGGCGACGACGAACTCGTCGCCCGGTGCGACGTGGACCTCGTCCTCGGGGGCCACGTCCACGCCGAGCGCGAGACGTGGTCGACGGCGTGCCGATCGTCCGCCCCGGTGCGAACGGCCACGTCGTCTGGGAGGTCCGCGTCGCCGCCGACCGAATCGAGACGGTCCGCCACCGGACCGCCGAGTACCGGGCCGACGAGGGGCTGGTCGCGGCGCTGGCGGGTCGGGTCGACGCCGCCGGTCTCGACGAG
>NZ_JAMYJY010000116.1:0-11288 GCF_024136985.1 Haloferax sp. AB510 | reverse complement strand
GGCCGGCACCGGTCGCCACGTCGAGCGCGCGGGTTGCGCCGCGGCACCACGACGCGAGCGTCTCGCGGTCCTCGCCGAGGCGGTGCACCTCGCTGTCGAAGTACGACTCGGCGGCGCTCCCGAACTGGGCGGCGGTTCGGCGTTTCTCGTCGCTCATGGCGCGGGATTCGCGCAGGCCGGTGAAAAAGGGACGCGAGGAGACAGATCGGGACGCGGGCGAAATTTCCTCGTTTCGTCGGCGCGCGGGGTGCGCGGCGGTCAGTGTGCGGGACGACGCTACGCCGCGTCAGCGTCCACGTAGTCCGGGCGCTCGGCGTACGGAATCGGGTCGCGCTCGCCGAGGTTCTGGAACGCCTGCAGGCGGAACGCACAAGAGTCGCAGGTGCCGCAGGCGGGTTCCTCGGCGCGGTAGCAGGACCACGTGTGTTCGAAGGGGACGCCGAGTTCGAGGCCGCGGCGGGCGATATCGGTCTTCGAGTCGTGGACGAACGGCACTTCCAGCGAGATGGTCGTGTCGGGTTTCGTGCCGACATCGACCATGGTCTCGAAGGCGTCGAAGAACTCGGGTCGGCAGTCGGGATAGCCCGAGTAGTCCTCGGAGTGCGCGCCGACGAAGACGGCGTCGCAGTCGTTCGCCTCGGCGTACGAGACGGCCATCGACAGGAGGTTAGCGTTGCGGAAGGGGACGTACGAGGTCGGAATCTCGTCGGCGTCCATGTCGGCGTCGGCGACGGCCATCGAGTCGTCCGTGAGCGACGACGCGCCGATCTGCTTCAGGTGGCTCGTCTCGATGTGGAGGAAGTCGCGGGCGTCGAGTTCGTCGGCGAGCGCGCGGGCGCAGTCGTACTCTTTCGACTCGGTCTTCTGACCGTAGGAGGTGTGGAGCGCGTAGATTTCGTAGCCGCGTTGCTTGGCCTCGTAGGCGGTCGTCGCGCTGTCCATGCCGCCGGAGAGGAGGACGACGGCGCGCTTCTCGTCGGTCGAATCGGGTTCGTCAGTCATGTGCGTTGGTGAAAGGGCGTGAGTTGGTTCGAAGCGGTTGCTCGACGATGCGAATCGGATCGCGCCGCGTCACGTCTCGGGCGCGTCGTTCCAGAGGTCGACGTGAAGTCGCGGCGTGTAGCGGTAACCGAACGTCGCAGCGAGGTCGGCGACCTCGGTCCGGGTGCGGGCGAGTTCGTCGCGGGTCTGTCCCTCGGGCATGAGCAGCACATCACTGTCGCGCACCTCGCGGTCGGCGACGCCGCGCACGTCGGCGACGAGCGACTCGATTTCGTCGAGGTCGTCGCGGCCGGTGACGACGAACTTCAGTTGGAACTCCGCCGCGTGTTCGACCAACGAGGCGAGCGCGTCGAGGTCGACGCGGGCGTTTTCGTGTCGCTCGATCCAGACGCCGGGGTCAACGTCGGCCGGGGCGTTCTCGGGCGTCGGCGTCGACGACGCGAGTTTCGGGCTGATGCTCGCGAGGTCGACCAGCGCGTCGGTTTCGAGCGTCCCGTTCGTCTCGACGGTCAGGTGGTAGTCGTCGGCGAGCGCCGACAGGAGCGCGTCGGTCTCGTCGTGGACGAGGGGTTCGCCGCCGGTGACGACCACGTGTTCGGGGGACAGCGACTCGACCTCGGCGACGATTTCGTCGAGGCCCATCCACGCGTGGGTCGGCTCCCACGAGGTGTGGAAGGAGTCGCAGAACCAACAGCGGAGGTTACAGCCGCTGGTTCGGACGAACGTGCTCGGGACGCCGGCGAGTTTGCCCTCGCCCTGGAGCGACGCGAACAGTTCGTTTATCGGGAGGCGGTCGCCCTCGGCGTCGGTGTCGTCACGGGCGACGGTGTCGGAGACGGGCATCAGAAGCCGGCGCAGAGTTCTGACGTCTCGCTGACCGAGACGGAGACTTCGGAGACGGTATCGGGGAGCGCCGCGAGCAGTTTCTCCTCGAGGACGACGGCCATCACCTCGGCCGTCGGCGGCGCGTCGAGAACGACCGCTCCGTCGGCGTCGCCGGAGCGCTCGAACGCCTCGACCAGCGGGTCGCCCGACTCGACGAGGAAGCGGTGGTCCCACTCGTCGATGACGTCGGTGACGACGCCCTTGTCGACGACCCAGCCCTCGTCGGTGAGGTCGCCGACGACGCGGACCGAAATCTCATAGTTGTGCCCGTGCGGGCGGCTACACTTGCCGTCGTGGTGGAGGAGGCGGTGTCCGGCGCTGATGCGAATCGGCCGGTCGCGACCGATGTGGAGGGCGCGCTCGCCTGCTCGGGACAGCGGGGTCTCGTCGTCGGCTTCCGCCGACCGTGCGTGTTTTAGTGTTCCCCGAGGCATACTCGGATATTATCACGAGAGTATATAATTCTCCTGTCTCGGCCCAGTCGGGCGAATGTCGAGTCCTGTCGGTCGCGGTCTATTCGGGGAGACAGACAGGATGCGGCCGCGCGGTCGGGCGCGGTGGGTGCGGTCGGGTGTGGTCAGTCGCCGTCAGGCGCTACGGCTGGTCGGCGATTGCCTCGCGCCACTGGTCGGGGACGCGGGTCGGGCGGCCCTCGTCGTCCATGGCGACCTGGACCGTCTCGCCGGTGGCGACGACCTCGCCCTCGTAGGAGAGCGTGTAGTAGATGGGGAAGCTCTTTCCGCCGGGCTCGCCGGCCTCGACTTCCACCTCGACGGTGCCGACGCTTTCGATGGGCGCGCGGTAGTCGAGTTCGAGGTGCGCGACGACGATGTGTGGGTCGGAAAGCGGGGTGTCCATTACCTCCTCGAAGAAGCGGACGCGGGCCTGCTCGCAGTAGGTCGCGTAGACGGCGTTGTTCACGTGTCCGAACGAGTCGTGGTCGCGGAACCGGACTTCCACCTCGGCGACGAAGCTCATTGCGGTGCGCGACACGGGCGAGGAGTATAGCACCGACGGTTTGTCTCTGGTGGGACCGGTGGACGAGAGGGCGGCGAGTGAACGAACTGGGACGGCTCAGTTCGCCGTCCGAACGGACTGGTCCGTGACAGTAGACTGCCGGCCGTGGAGTGCGACAGCCTTCCAGACGTTCGAACGCGAACCAGCGCGGACCATCTCGACGGGGACGCGAGCGCCCTCGGAGAGGGACGCCAGCGTGTCGCGGATGCGCTCTGATTCATAGGCCACAAGGTGGCGCGTTTCGTTCGTCTCGTGCAGTTCGACCGTCATCGTCTCGTGGTCGTTCATCTCGACGCGGACGTTCACCAACACCGGCGCGGACGCGAAGGTCACCATCACACTCACCTACGAATTCGCCCGGCATAAGCCGTTATAATACTGATATCTTCGGGTATGGACTCTACATAGACGACGAGAGAGCCACGACCGAGAGGGTGACAAGCAGGGGTACAGCCATGTCGAGTCGGGCCTAACGGCCGACCGATGGGCGACCCCGAGTCTCGACCCGGGCGCGACCCGGCCGGCCCGACCGTCACGGTCCGCGTCCGCGATACCGACGGCAAGCGCGTCACCGAACTCAGCGTCGAACGTGGGACCGTCCTCCGCGACGCGCTTCTTGAGGCCGGCATCTCGCCGTACGCGCGTCTCACGAAGCGTACGAACTGCGGCGGCCGAGGCCTCTGTGCGACGTGCGGTGTCCGGATTCGTGCTGGCGAGCCGACGGCCGACCACTGGCACGACGACCTCGCGGCGCGGTTCGGCTACCCGCGACTCTCGTGTCAGATTCACGTCGACGAGCCGATGATCGTCGAACTGGTCGAGAAGACGGTGTGGGGCGGGCGGGAATAGAGGGTGTTGTGGGCGAGACTAAGGGAGTGAACTGACCAGTACGAGAGAAGACAGTCCGCTCTCCCCGATTTGAACTCACTCGCAACGCTTCGCGTTGCTCGCTGCTCAAATCGGGTTGAGGAGTCCTTCACATTCAACACCGCTCGCTGCGCTCGCGGGTGTTGAAGTTCAGTCCGCTCTCCCCGATTTGAACCCAGTCAGACGACGCGTTCACTTCGTTCACGCGCTGCGACTGACCTGCTCAAACCGGCTCGACCGGATTTTGCAAGCAAAATCCGCTCTCCCCGATTTGAACGGGGGACAAGCCGATCTACAGTCGGCTGCTCTGCCAGGCTGAGCTAAGAGCGGTCAAGAGAATCTCAGTCTACGGTTAGACTTAAGAATTCTCATTCCGGGCGGCCAAGCGCCCGACGACGGCGCGATTACTCGTCGGACATCATCGACTCGGAACCGTCCGCAGACGCCGACTCCTCCCCGTCTGAGTTGGGGTCACCATCACTCGCCTCGGTGTCGAGGTCGTCAGAACTCGTCTCGCGGACGCGAATCCCCTTTCCGGCGAGGTGTTGCATCTGGCGCTGGGCGAAGTCCTCCTCGCTGGTCCCGCGGGTGGCAAGCACGTAGACGAGCGCGCTCCCCGTCGGACGCATGGTTCGACCGGCGCGCTGGGAGCCCTGCCGGCGAGAGCCGCCGAGCCCGGAGGCGACGATTGCGAGCCCGGCGTTCGGGAGGTCGATTCCCTCGTCGCCGATGCGGGAGATGACGAGCGTGTCGAGGTCGCCGTCGCGGAACGCCTTGAAATACGCTTCACGGCGGTGGTGACGGGTCTCGCCGCTGACGAACGGCACGTCGAGCGCCTCGGAAATCGCCTCGCCCTGGTCGAGATAATCGACGAAGACGAGCGCCTTCGAGTCGGCGTGGCGGGCGCGGAGCCGACGAATCTCGAATATCTTCCCGGGGTTCATCGCGGCGAGCATGTGCCGCTCGCGGCCGTCGCTGGACGCCCACTCGTTTCTGTCCATGTCGTCGCCCCAGCCCACGTAGCGAATCTCGACTTCCGGCTCCTGAACGTAGCCGGCGTCGAAGAGCTTCCCCCAGTCGGTGCCGATAGGCGGGCCGATGAGCGTGAAAATCTCGGCTTCCTTGTCGTCCTCGCGGATGGGCGTCGCCGACAGCCCGAGTCGGTGTTTAGACTGGAGGTCGGCGCTCCGCTGGAAGACGCGACTCGGGATGTGGTGGGCCTCGTCGTAGATGATGAGCCCCCAGCGACGCGAGTCGAAAAGCGAGCGGTGGCGGTCCATCCCAGCGGTCTGGTAGGTGGCTATGGTAACGGGTCGAATCTCCTTCGCGCCGCCGTGGTACTCGCCGATTTGGTCGGCATCGAGGTCGGTCGTCGAGAGGAGTTCCTCGCGCCACTGGCGGGCGAGTTCGCGACTCGGGACGAGAATAAGCGTCTCGCCGCCGACCGCGGCGAGCGCGCCGATACCGGCGATGGTCTTCCCCGCCCCGGGTGGGCCGACGAGAACACCGGCGCGCTGGTCGACGAAGCGGTCGACCCAGTCTCGCTGGTAGTCGCGGAGGTCGACGCCGAGCGTGACGTCGAGTTCCTCGCCCTCCTCGAGGTCGCGGTCGTCCTCGACGGGATAGCCTGCGTCGTAGAGGATGCGCTTTATCGCCGCGATTTCCTCGTCTCTGACCCACGCCTCCGTGTCCGAGATGGGCGCGTAGACGTGGTCGTCGTCGAGTTTCTGGAGCGCGACGTTGCCCATGAGGCTCTCGGTGGCCGCTTCGAGGACGGTGTAGCCCTCCTCGTGGGAGTAGAGGCGGAACTGGTGGGCGCGCTTCCATTGGTCTTCGACCCACACTTCGAGGTGCGGCGACCGCTCGGGAAGGACCGACCGAAGCATCGAGAGGAGCGAGTCGACGTCGTCGAAGGGCGCTTGCCACACGTCTTCCTGCCGAATACGATAGAGGTAGCCGCGGCCGCGACCCTCGCGGTCGCCGGTGGTATCGGCGAGGTGCGCGAACTGGGAGAGTCGCGCCCGCGTGTACTGAGTCGGGTTGTCGACGACGATTTCGCGACGCTTCGGGAAGAGGACGACCCGCTCGCGCGAGGCGAGTTCGCCCCACTCCGTCGGGTACCAGACGGTCGGGTCCGTCTCGACGTTCACCCGCTGGACCCGACCGGTGTCGGCGAGAGCGTCGAGTCCGTCCATCGCGTCCGCCTGCGAGACGCCGAGACGCCGCGCGACCTGTTGGGCGGTCACGACGGGTCGGCCCTCGGATTCGAGCGCTTCGTAGAACGACGCGAGCGAGACGCCGTCGTCGCCGTCGTCACCTTCGCTCGCCCCCTCGGTGGTGGTTGGCGACGCGTCGGTCGCGTCTGCCAGTCGGTCGAGCACGTCTGCGGAGGCGTCGGCCTCGTCGGTCTCGGCGTCTCCGTCGGGAGGACTCGGGTCCTCGTCCTCGGCAGTCATCGAAAGCGGGTACGGCCGCGACGGGGAAACGGCTTGCGACACCGAGAGCGACTCGAACTATCGAGAACGAGGCGGTTTCGCCTATCAGGACTATCGGGACGTACTCGACTGCGCCGGAGCCATCCGGTCGAACACGGATCTGAAGTCGTCGCTGACGGTGAGGAACTCCGGGAACTCCTCGAGCGTCCGGACGCCGTCGAGGTAGACGTAGTCGACCGGTTCGGGCGGAATCTCCTCAAACACCTGAACTGGACCGCGTTCGGTGAGGCCGACGAACGGACGTCCCTCGGGGTCGGTCTGTGGAGTCAGTTCGTGTTCGAGGTACAGTTTCGCCATCGCGAGCGCGCTCGCGAGCGGGACCTGTCCCGGGGTCAACTGCCACGTGACCCCGCGGTCTTCGTAGTGGACGGTGGTCACGTAACCGTCGTCGAACCGGAAGCAGTCGACTCGCTCTCCCGAACGAGACCACCGGGTCTCCGTCGAACGGGAGCGTTCGAGGGACCACTCTCGGTCGTCCCCGCGGCCCGACACGGCTTCGCTGAGGCGCACCCACACGCGACTGAGCGCACGCATACGATATCGGTTCGTTCCCCTGGGTAATTGCATTGACGCCACGCTAACGACACTGTCCGTCGCGGGAGAACGTTCCGAGCGTGGGCGAACCGGGGTGCACGTGAGTCGCATGCACACCACGTTTCCGGTGAACGAGAGGGCAAAAGTCGAGTCGTAGATATCGACAAAAGTCGATGCCGACAGTCGGTCGGCACCGGTCAGTTACCGACCCGTTCCCGTGGGAAGTACCACACCTCGCTTCCGGTGAATCGCAACTCCGCGTGAAACGGTCAGAGACACCACGTTTCCGGTGAATTGGTCGAAATATACGGGGATGAAGACCGGCCTCGACGGCGAGGCTACCTCGAACCGCGAGAGTTGAGATCGCCGGTCGAGACCGACGGCAGAAGGTCGCATCGGCTGAACATCGCATCGGCTGAACGTCGCATCGGTGATCTCGCTTCGAAGTCAGCCGATTCCCGAGTCAGCCGCTGCCAACCGACCGAGCGGAGAACGTAGCAGCGCTGACAGACACCACGTTTCCGGTGAAATGCGACACGGTGGGGGGAGGCAGTAATCACGTCGGAATCGGTGTCGGTCCGCTGGCGAGCCACGGGAACAGAGTCACGCGCACACCACGTTTCCGATGAACTGGCCCGAGCGTCTCTTGGTGGGAGGCGCGCCGAACAGTGGCCGTTGACGCCCGTCCCTTCTCCGTAGTTTTCGGCCTGGTCTGAATCGGTCCATTTATTACTAACACACCACGTTTCCGGTGAAATACGACGATAGAGGCGCGCTACTATCTATATCGACACAGGTCTCTGGACTGGTGTGAGACACCTCGTTTCCGGTGAGCGACTGGCCTGTGTCAACTACTGACGGTTAACTGATCACTTTCTCCGAGTCAGTGGCACGGGAGCTTACGTATAACAATAGTTAAATAGTTTATTTGTGTTACCGACCATTGATACACTCGCAAACAGGATAGTACTCGACACTCGAGTATCAGTCGACTCGAACGATACGTCTCAAGGCGCGTGTTTTCGGTGTTCTGGTCGTCTCTATCGATGCTTGCGAGTCTCTGAGAACCTGTGCTACCGGTCGTGTCGCCGGTTACCGCGGACGACGTTGATTGAACTCTGTTACGATGACAACGAGTACATTCAGCGTGGTCAGCACCGGTAATACCGGACTCTCGGGTTTTGTCTCCGTTTTTATCTCCGTTTTCGTCTTCGTTACTGGACGAGAGACGATCCGAGATTCCTCGACCCTCGCTGGGTTAGATAGACTCCCTCACACCGTGTTTCCGGTGAATCAATACCTCCATTTCGTGTGGACGGGAAACCGAGGTTCGTGGTCGTTCACCGGAAACGTGGTGTGTGTGTGCTGGGTCGAATGGTAAGTCCTTTCACCGGAAACGTGGTGTGTTGCGAACATGCCCAACGCCAGCGACGACCTCTTCACCCGGGAGGACCCCATCTTCGCCAACAAGGAGTTGTTGGAGATAAACCACCTTCCCGGGGAGGGTCGCATCGTCGGTCGTGACGACGAGATCTCGGATCTCGCGACCGCGGTGAACCCCGCCATCTTCGGGCAGAGCCCGAGCAACGTCCTTATCTACGGGAAGACGGGGACGGGGAAATCGCTCTGTGCGAAGTACGTCTCCCAGCGACTCGTCGAGACGGCCGAAGAAGAGGGAGTGAAAGCGACGTTCGCCTACGTTGACTGCGCGCAGGACACGACCGAGACGCAGGCCGTCCAGACTATCGCCGACAGCGTCAACGACACCGCGATTACCGGAATCAAAGTCCCCGACAAGGGGCTCTCGACGTCGACGTACTACAAACGACTGTGGCGCATCCTCGATTCGCTGTACGACGTTGTCCTCATCATCCTCGACGAAATCGACAAACTGAGCGACGACGACATCCTCATGCAGCTCTCGCGGGCGGGGGAGGCCGGCAAGATCGCCGGCTGTAAGCTCGGCGTCATCGGAATCAGCAACAAGATTCAGTACAAAGACCGGATGGACGAACGGGTGAAATCCAGCCTCTGCGAGCGTGAATTCGTCTTCCCGCCGTACGATGCGAACCAACTTCGCGACATCATGGACGCACGCAGCGACGCGTTCCGCGACGGCGTGTTGGACCCGTCGACGATTCCACGGGCCGCGGCGCTCGCCGCTCGCGAGCACGGGGACGCACGGAAAGCTATCGACATCCTGCGGTACGCGGGTGAGATCGCCCAGTCTATGGGCGCGAGCACGGTCAGAGAGAACTTCGTCACGCAGGCGCGACAGCGCGCGGAGACCGACCGCTTCCGCGAGTTGATTCGCGGGTCGACGCCGCACTCTCGATACGTGTTACAAGCGCTTGCTATCCTCTCGCTTTCGAACCAACAGCAGGACGGCTTCCGGACGAGTCGCGTCTACGAGGTTTACGAGAACATCTGTCGGCAGCAGGGTTCCGATAGCCTCTCGCTTCGGCGGGTCCGCGACCTGCTGAAAGAACACGCCTTTCTCGATATCATCGAACAGTCGAAACACAGCGGCGGAAGTGCGGAAGGAAGCTACACCAAGCACCAACTGCTCGAAGATCCGGACGTAGTGAAAGACGTCCTCATCGAGAACGCCGACACCTGACGGGGAATCAGGGTGCCGACCGAAAGCACGTAAGGGCCGAATCGTCTAGTGGGGGACGCTGCACCGCTGCAAGTACGTCTCTGTCGAGCGACCTCTTATATTTTATTGCAATTGGATGTGATTGGAATTATCACGTGTGACCGAGTCGGTCACGCCACCGGTTGTCGAGGGCGAGTCACAATTCGAGTTGCTCGAGCGGGATCGATGTCGAACAGACGGATTCGTACAGGCTCTCGACCCACGAGACGACCTCCGGGGCGTCACCGTCGACGAGGGCCGTCAAGTTACCGTGTTTGTCGTAGGCGGAGACGACCCCGTGGCCATCGACCAGTAAGAGGCCGAAGTCGAGGTTCTCGTCGGTGACTCGGAGTTCGAACTGGTCGAGGACCTGCGCGCGCTCGAACGACTCGGGGTAGGCGTCCATCGACCGTTCGAGGACGTCGCGGTCGACGACGAGTTCCATCCGCGTGTCTGGGGCCAATACGTCTTTGGCCGACTCGTTGAACACCCGACTCACGATGGGTGTGACGCCGCGGAAACGGTCGACCGGCTCGTTTCCGACGATGGACAGGTATCTGTTGAGCGGTGCGTGAGGGTCGTTGTCGGCAGCGGTGGTGATGTTCATCTGGCTGAGGACGTCAGGGGGTGCGCCCTCACAGATTTCCGCGGCGTTCGCCAGGAACTCGCTCATCCGGTCGGCGCACTCGACCGTACTGATGAACTCCGCGTACTGGTCGTGGACCATCACACCACCCGCGGTGAGATGATAGACTCCCTCGGTCTTTTTGACCCACCCGCGGTCACAGAACCCTGCGAGTGTCCGCTGTGCCGTCTCCCTCGCACAGTCACAGATGTCTGCGAGGTCAGTTGGTCGGCGCGGCTCGACTGCCAGCGCTTGGAGAATAGCCTCCCTGCTTTGCGACCCGACGAGGAACGCAACGTCCTCCCGCGCACTCATGTGCCATCCGTTGGACTGTTCCGTATTTTACACTTTCGGGTGTTCAGGTCCGTATACGGCGAAAAATCGATAGTTCGGGAGCGTCTATCCGAGCAGTCCGAGCGCGTCGATGCGCTCGACGATCTCTTCGACTGCGGTTTCCGCGTCGTCGGTCCGCTTTCCACCGGTAATGACGATTTTCCCGGAACCGAAAAGCAGGATGACGACTTTCGGCTCGTCCATCCGATAGACGAGGCCGGGGAACTGCTCGGGCTCGTACTCGACGTCTTCGAGGCCGAGACCGATAGCCAGCGCGTTCAGGTTCAGGTTGTGTCCGAGGTCCGCGCTGGAGACGATGTTCTGGACGGTTATCTCTGGCTCGTCATCGACGGGAATCTTCAGCTCGCGGAGCTTGTCGAAGATGATTCCGAGTGCGTCGTGCACGTCGTCGATACTCTTTGCGCCCGTGCACACGATCTTCCCCGAACGGAAGATGAGCGCAGCGGCTTTCGGGTCCTGGGTGCGATAGACGAGGCCCGGGAAGTTGTCCGGGTTGAAATCTGCACCGGGGAGGTCGTCGGCGAGGGCTTCGAGGTCGAGCTCCTGACCGATCCCGGTCGATGCGACTACGTTCTGAATCTCGATGGAGTCTGCCGGCCCACTCATTGCTCGCACGTGAATCGTACCTCCGGCCTTATAAAGCGACCCGTTATAAACCGACTTCAACGGGTCGATTCTATCGACACCTCGCACGCACGCGAAACTAATACATTGATTTCTCGCTCAGTCGAATTGATGTCACAATTGACCGCGCGTGAAGTTATGGCACGCCTCGTGTCTATTTTTCTCACAGAGCCACTAAATCAACGGGGTTAAATGTATCCCCGGCATTCGGATTAATGCGAAGAAGCGCACGGGGGCACTCCCCCCG
>NZ_JAMYJY010000115.1:0-11730 GCF_024136985.1 Haloferax sp. AB510 | reverse complement strand
CGTCGGGCGATGCCGTCGCGGGGCGACCGACACGACTGAACCGGCCGAGTCCGCCGAACCGACGACCGAGACGCCTCCGGGCGGTTCTGGGTCGCTGTCCGACGGCGGCACCGACGCCCCGGCCGCCCCGGCCGCCCCGACCCGCGTCGCTTTCGGCGAACTCCGCGGCGTCGCAGACGACGTGGCGACCGTCGCCCTCGACGAGGAGGACGCCGACCGCCTGACGAGCGGCGAGCAGTACCGTCTCGTGACGCTCCCCGCAGACCCCCACGTCGACCGCGAGTTCGCATCGCTCCTCCGGAACGCCGACGAGACGATGGCGGTCACGACCGTCGCGCCGGGTGCCGACCTCGACGGACTGACAGTTTCGGACGTGGACACGACCGTCGTCGCCATCAGGTCGGCGAACCGCCCGGTGGACGCGATTCCCGGCCGGGGACGCGAACTGGTTGCCGGCGACACGCTCTACGTCGTTGGCCGGCCGGAAGTCCTCCGGAAGGTCGAACGCCGGGCGACGACCGACACGAGCCGAACCGACGGCGGAGGCGACGGAGACGGAGACGACAACGGCGGCTCCGGTGACGACGCGCCGCGGTCGTCCGGGGCGCAATCCTCATGAGCGCCGGGCGACGAGACGGGTGTATGGAGTGGAAACTGTTCGCCGACCTCGCGGAAGTCACCGGCGCGCGGACCGTTCGGGTCGACGTCGACGGCGACGCCACCGTCGGCGACGCGCTCGACGCCCTCGTCGGGGCGCACCCGGCGCTCGAATCGCGGGTGTTCGGCGACGACGGCGAACTGTACGACCACATCAACGTCCTGCGAAACGGTGAAGCCGCCGCGCTCGGCGAGGAAGCCGCCGCCGGCGACGAACTCGCGCTCTTCCCGCCGGTCAGCGGCGGCTAACGCCTCGGAGCGTCAGAGCGCTGGCGCGACAGTACCGATTCTCGGATTCGACGTCCATCCCGCGAGCGACGGGTCCGTCGGCACTCGGGGGCGGGAGACGGAGATGGTGCTGAAGACGGGGACGAGACCACGGGCTCGAACCGAACGACTCGTCGGAGCGGAAACGGGCCGTTCGGGGGGTCGGAAAAGAGAAAACGGCGGGAACACGTCGCGGTTGGACTCGAAACGGGAGGGCGGCTTCGAGGGTCGTTACTCGCTCGGGCGCGGCAGCGCCGTAAACAGCGTCTGGACGATGGAGAAGGGGTCGTAGATGGACTGGTGGCACTGGCAGTAGACACCGTTTTCGCCGCCGAACGTGGCGGAGCTGGCCGCCTGCTTGTAGCCGGGGACACAGCAGAAGTGGGTACACTTGTTGAGCCACGCGATGACTCCTTGGTCCGTCGAGGCGGCGAGCCACTCGTTGTCCTGTGCGGCCTCCTCGATGCGCGTCGAGCGCAGCACCTGAATCGGCATCGTGTTCTCGGCGCCCTCGGAGCGCCAGGTGCCGGTCGCGGGCATCCCGATGCCGGCCCGACCGATGCCGTTGCCCCACGTCTCGTACTCGTCGAAGTCGTTGACGTTCAGGCGGTCGCCGGAACTGTACGTCTCGGACTGCCAGTCGTATCCGCCGCTGTCGGAGCGGAAGTAGTTGTCAGACTCGTAGGTCGGGTTCAGGCCCTCGTAGGTCTGCACACCGCAGTACTGGAACCAGTCCTGCGAGTAGGTGACGCCCGTCCCTTTGTAGTCCTCGGTGAGGGCGAGGTCGACTTCCACACCGTTCTGCGTGACAGTCTGAACCTCCGGCCAGACGCCGCGGATGTAGCCCTCGTCGTCGATCTCGATCGGGATCTGTGGCATACCGCGCGGTGCGGGACCGCCGGTGTTCTCGATGGCGTACGCCTGCGTCGGCCCCCCACCGGTACCGGTGGATGACGTTGCGGTGTTGATGGCGGCCGCGCCTGTCGTTCCCACGCCCGCGAGCGCCGCTCCCCCGACGACGCCCTTGACGAACCGACGGCGACCCGAATCGGCGGGGTACTTGTCGCTATCGCTCATACTCCCACCTTCGAGGCGGCCAGTAAAAGCGTGACGAATCCACCGTGGTAGTACGCCCCACGAAACGGCCGCCAGCGAAGGGGTCCGACCGTCCGAACGCGCGGAATTCGTCGGTCGTCGAAAACTGGACGAAAACGTTCGCAACGTTCGTTTAGAACCGACTTCCGGGCAAATTTTCGGCGTTACTCGTGGCCTTTTAGAATGCGGTACTCGTATTCGAGTAGGATGCGATTGCACACCAGAGACGTGCGACAAGATGTTCGCGAGCTTGGGGCGTTGCTCGGGGACGTGCTCGAGGCGCAGACGTCGACGGCGTCGTTCGAGACGGTCGAAGAGCTTCGGCAGGCGGCCATCGCCTACCGGAAGGGCGAGTCCGGGTCGCGCGAGCGGCTCTACGACGTGGTCGGAGAGCTCGAACCGGAACGCGAGAGCGTCGTCGCCCGCGCGTTCACGACCTACTTCGAACTCATCAACCTCGCCGAGGAGCGCGAGCGCGTTCGCGTCATCCGCGAGGCGTCCCAAGAGGGGACGCTCGAAGACGGTATCCTCGACACGCTCGACGCGCTGGACGACGAGGAGGTCGACGAGGAGCTTCTGGGACGAGTCCTCGAAGACGTGCTCATCGAGCCGACGTTCACGGCGCACCCGACCGAGGCCCGTCGCAAGACGGTGAAATCGAAGCTTCGATCCATCGCCAACCGACTGGAGACGCTCGACGAGCGCCGCCTCACCGACCTCGAACACGACCAGGAGTGGCGGCACGTCGTCGCCGAGGTGACGAGCCTCTGGCAGACCTCGCAGGTCCGCGACCGCCGCCCGGAGCCGACCGACGAGGCCCGCAACGTCCAGTGGTACCTCGAAAACACCCTGTTCGACGTGGTCGGCGAGGTGTACGAGGAACTCGAAGAGGAGCTCCGCGCCGAGTACCCCAGCCTCGACGTGCCGAAGCTGTTCGAGTTCCGCTCGTGGGCCGGCTCCGACCGCGACGGCAACCCGTTCGTCACGCCCGAGGTGACTGAAGACACGCTCGAACGCCAGCGCAGCGTCGCCCTCGAGAAGTACAGCGACTCGCTCAAGCGTCTCTCCGGTGTGCTGAGTCAGGACGCGACACGAATCGACCCCGGTCACGAGCTCGAACGCTCGCTGAAGGCAGACCGCGAACTGCTCCCCGTCGTCGCCGACGAGGCCGACGAGCGCTACCCCAACGAGCCGTACCGCCAGAAGCTCAAGCTGATGCGCGAGCGGCTCCGCCGCGTCGAGGACGTACGTCCGAACGGCTACGCGGACGAGAGCGAGCTACTGGCCGACCTCGAAGTCATCGACACCAGCCTCCGGCGGACCGGCGCGGCGCAGGTCGCCGACGTGTACGTCGAGCCCCTGATGCGGCAGGTCGACACGTTCGGCTTCACTCTCGCCAGCCTCGACCTCCGCGACCACCAGGAGAACCACACCGAGGCCGTCCACGAGGCGCTCGCCCACGAGGGCCTCGACTACTACGGTAGCTCGGAGGAGGAGCGCGTCGAACTCCTCACGGACGCGATTCTGCAGGAAGAACCCGTCGTCGACCTCGAAGACCCCGGCGACGTGTCGGAGACGGCCGAGCGCGTCCTCCGCCGCTTCCGAAAGCTCGGCGAGTGGCAGCGCGAGTACGGCGTCGGCGCTATCGACACCTACTGCATCTCGATGACCGAGGAGCCGTCGCACGTCCTCGAAGTGCTGTTCCTCGCCGACCAGGCGGGCGTCGTCTCCCTGCCCGACCACTGCGGCATCGACGTGGTCCCGCTCCTCGAGACCGAGTCGGCGCTCAACGGCGCACGCCGCATCATGGGCACGCTGTTCGAGAACGAAGCCTACGGGACGGCGCTCGCCGCCCGGAACGACGTCCAGGAGATTATGCTGGGCTACTCCGACTCGAACAAGGAAAACGGCTTCCTCGCGGCCAACTGGGACCTCTACAAGAACCAGCGCCGCCTCGCCGACATCTGCGACGACTTCGACGTGACGATGCGGCTGTTCCACGGCCGCGGCGGCTCCATCTCCCGCGGCGGCGGTCCGATGAACGAAGCCATGCTCGCGCTCCCGAACGAGACCGTCACGGGGCAGATTAAGTTCACCGAGCAGGGCGAGGCCATCGCCGAGAAGTACGCCAACCCGCGCATCGCGGAGCGGAACCTCGAACAGATGCTCAACGCCCAGATTCGCGCCCGCCTGCAGGCGATTCGGACGCCCGAAGAGGAGGTGCCTGACCGCTGGGTCGACGCCATGGACACCATGGCGGCCGCCGCGCGCGAGGAGTACCGTGACCTCCTCGAATCGGACGGCTTCGTCTCCTACTTCGAGCAGGCGACGCCCATCACCGTCATCGAGGAACTCAACCTCGGCTCCCGCCCGGCGTCCCGGTCCGACGAGCGCAGCGTCGAGGACCTCCGCGCCATCCCGTGGGTGTTCTCGTGGACCCAGTCGCGGTGTATCCTCCCCGGCTGGTACTCGCTGGCCGCCGGCGTCAACGCCTTCCTCGAAGACGGCGGCGACATGGACGACCTCCGCGAGATGTACGACGAGTGGGCGTTCTTCCGCAGCACGTTCGACAACGCCGCGATGGCGCTGGCGCGCACCGACCTCGAAATCGCCACGGAGTACGCGAACCTCGCCGACGAGGAACTCCGCGAGGAGTTCTTCACCCGCCTCACCGAGGAGTACGAGGACGCCGCGGACCTCATGCTCGACATCAGCGAGCGCAGCAGTCTCCTGAAGCGCGAGTGGCTCGAAGAGAGCCTCCGCCGCCGCAACCCCTACGTCGACCCGCTGAACCTACTGCAGACGCACCTGCTGTCGCAGACCCACCGGACCGACGAGGAAGAACAGACCCTGCGGCTCACCGTCAAAGGCATCGCCGCCGGGATGAAGAACACGGGATAACGCGAACACGACGCCGACGACCTCGGCCACCCGCCGAGGATTCCGTCGCCGCGCCGCCGGGACCGATTAGGCCCGACGGAGGTCGTACGGGTTCGAACAGACCGGACAGGTCTGCCGCGCGACGCGATACTCGCTTTTTAATCGCTGTCTGACACCGTCGAAGTCGGCGTCGCCCTCGTATCTCGATTCCACTTGCTGTCCACAGTGCGGGCACACCACCACCACCGTTGCCATATTCGGCAGTACGGCCGAGTCCATCATATATGTTCACCCTGTTTGTGGCGGGGTCGCACGTCCCATTCCGTCGGGTGTTCGCGGCGGCGAAAGCGAGGCGCTGAGGGGTCGTACGCGGCGAAAATGGAGGCTTCTGCGTCGCGGCCGTCGGCCGGGCGCAGGTCGGCTCAGCTCAGGCGTGGTTCCACGGCGCTTCCTCGAAGTCGACGATGCGGTGGGTCGAATCGAGGTCGTCGATGGCGGCCACGTCCTCGTCGTCGAGGTCGAGGTCGAGCGCGGCGACGTTGTCGCGGATGTGGTCGGGCGAGGCGGCCTTCGGGATGGGTGTCGCGCCCTTCTCGATGAGCCACGCGAGGGCGACCTGTGCCGGCGAGGCGTCGTGCTTCTCGGCGATGTCGACGATGACCTCCTCGTCGGCGACCTGGTTGCGCGCGATGGGCGAGTAGGCGACCAGACGGTGGCCGCGTTCCGCGGCGAACTCGCGGAGTTCGCGCTGCTGGAGCATCGGGTGCATCTCGACCTGGTGGGCGAACACCGGCGCGTCGAGCGTCTCGATGGCGGATTCGAGCTGGTCGGGTCGGAAGTTGCTCAGGCCGACGTGTTCGATGACGCCCTCCTCGACGAGTTCGTCGAGGGCCGCGAGCGTCTCGTCCTCGTCGTAGCTGTCGAGCGGCCAGTGGACGTACAGCAGGTCGATGGTATCGACGCCGAGCTTTTCGGCGGACTCGCGGGCCGTCTCCAGCACGTCGTCGTAGCCGAGGTTGTCGGTGTCGAGCTTCGTCGCCACGAACACGTCGTCGATGTCTACGTCCGATTCGGCGAGCCCCTCGCCGACGAACTCCTCGTTGTGGTACATCTGGGCCGTGTCGACGTGGCGGTAGCCAACGTCGAGGGCGGTCTTCACGGCCTCGACGCACTCGTCGCGGTCTTCGAGCTTGTACGTCCCGAAGCCGAGTCGCGGGAAGTCCTTCATGGGCGGACGGTTGCGGGCGGGCGAGTCAAATCCTGCGGTTGCGGAAGGCGTGGATACACTTACCACCGGCCCGCCAGTTATCGCGGGTATGCCCTCCGAGAAGGAGAAGATGCTCGCGGGCGACCCGTACGACGCGAGCGACCCGGAACTCGTCGCGGAGCGAAAGCGCGCGCGCCGACTCACGCGCCTGTTCAACGAGACCGACGAGACCCAGACCGAGCGCCGCGAGGAGCTGATTCGAGAGCTGTTCGGCGAGGTCGGCGACTCGTTCGAAATCGAGCCGACGTTCCGCTGCGACTACGGCTACAACGTCCGCGTCGGCGAGAACCTCTTCGCCAACTTCGACTGCGTCTTCCTCGACGTGTGTCCCATCACTATCGGCGACAACTGCCAGCTCGCGCCGGGCGTCCACGTCTACACCGCGACCCACCCGCTCGACGCCGCGGAGCGAATCAAGGGCCCCGAGTCGGGCGAGCCGGTGACAATCGGCGACAACGCGTGGCTCGGGGGGCGGGCGGTCGTCAACCCCGGCGTCACCATCGGCGACGACGTGGTGGTCGCCTCCGGCGCAGTCGTCACGAAAGACGTGCCGGACTCGGTGGTCGTCGGTGGCAACCCGGCGCGAGTCATTAAAAGGCTGGACTGACCGGGCGGACGCCGTCGCGTCGCGGTCGTCGCCGCGTCGCCATCGCGCGATTCTCTCGGATTCGAGTGCGTGCGGTGCTCTGGCACACGATGTTCCCTCCGAAATGGTTTTGAAGTACGCTCGCACACGGTCAGTATGCCGACGGACGAATACGACCCAGAGATGGGGCGCAAGTTCATTTTCGTAACCGGGGGTGTCATGTCCGGCCTCGGGAAGGGTATCACGGCCGCGAGCACCGGGCGACTCCTGAAGAACGCCGGGTTCGACGTCACCGCGGTCAAGATAGACCCGTACCTGAACGTCGACGCCGGGACCATGAACCCCTACGAGCACGGGGAGGTGTACGTCCTGAAAGACGGCGCTGAAGTCGACTTGGACCTCGGGAACTACGAGCGGTTCCTGGGTATCGACATGACCGCCGACCACAACATCACGACGGGCAAGACCTACCAGCACGTCATCCAGAAGGAGCGCGCCGGCGACTACCTCGGGAAGACGGTCCAGATTATCCCGCACGTCACGGAGGACATCAAGCGCCGCATCCGCGAGGCGGCCGAGGGCACCGACGTGTGTCTCGTCGAGGTCGGCGGCACCGTCGGCGACATCGAGTCGATGCCGTTCCTCGAATCGCTCCGCCAGTTCGCTTCCGAGGAGGAAGACGGCGACGTGCTGTTCACGCACGTCACGCTCGTCCCCTACTCGAAGAACGGCGAGCAGAAGACGAAGCCCACCCAACACTCGGTCAAGGAGCTTCGGAGCATCGGCCTCCAGCCGGACATCCTCGTCGGCCGCGCCGACGACAAGCTCGAACCGGCGACGAAGACCAAAATCGCGCAGTTCTGCGACGTGCCGGACGCCGCCGTGTTCTCCAACCCCGACGTGCCGGACATCTACCACGTCCCGCTGATGGTCGAAGAGGAGGGCCTCGACGAGTACGTCATGGAACGTCTCGGCATCGCCGACGAGGCGCTGCCGAAGGAAGACCGCGACAACCGCTGGCGCGAGCTCGTCACGGCCGACCGGACCGGCTCGGTCGACATCGCGCTCGTCGGCAAGTACGCCCTCGAAGACGCCTACATGTCAATTCACGAGGCGCTCAAGCACGCGGGCATCGAGTGCGGCGTCGACGTGAACATCCTCTGGGTCGACTCCGACGAGATGCTCGACAAGCACGAAGAGCGCCTGAAGGACGCCGACGGCGTCGTCGTCCCCGGCGGCTTCGGCTCCCGCGGAACCGGCGGCAAAATCGAAGCCATCCGCTACGCCCGCGAGAACGACATCCCCTTCCTCGGCCTCTGTCTGGGCTTCCAGATGGCCGTCGTCGAGCAGGCCCGGAACGTCCTCGGCCACGAGGACGCCCACTCGGCCGAGCTCGACCCCGACACGCCGTACCCCGTCATCGACCTTCTGCCCGAGCAGTACGAGGTCGACGAGATGGGCGGCACGATGCGCCTCGGCGCGCACGACACCGACATTGACGCCGGCACGCTCGCGGAGGCGGTGTACGGCGACACCTCCTGTACGGAGCGCCACCGCCACCGCTACGAGGTGAACCCCGAACTCATCGACGAACTCGAATCCGAGGGGCTCCGGTTCTCCGGCCGCGCCGAAAACCGCATGGAGATTCTCGAACTGACGAACCACCCGTTCTTCTTCGGAACGCAGTTCCACCCCGAGTTCCGCTCTCGACCCGACCGCGCGAGCCCGCCGTTCCTCGGCTTCCTCCGCGCGGTCCTCGGCGAACTCGACGCGCGCGAACTCGGCAACGAAGAGGTGACAGCATAATGGTAAACGTAGACGAATTCATCGAAGACGCGACCGCATCGATTCGTGACCAAATCGGCGACGAGCACGCCATCATCGCCCTCTCGGGCGGCGTGGACTCCTCCGTCGCCGCGACGCTCGCCTACGAGGCCGTCGGCGAGCAGCTCACCCCGGTCTACGTCGACACCGGCCTGATGCGCAAAGGCGAGACCGAGCAGATTGCGGACACCTTCTCCTTCATGGAGAGCCTCCGCGTCGTGGACGCCCGAGACCGATTCTTCGACGCCCTCGAGGGCGTCGTCGACCCCGAGGAAAAGCGCAAGGTCATCGGCGAGCAGTTCATCCGCGAGTTCGAGCGCGAGGCGAAGGAGACCGACGCCCAGTACCTCGTGCAGGGGACCATCTACCCCGACCGCATCGAGTCCGAGGGCAACATCAAGTCCCACCACAACGTCGGTGGCCTGCCGGACGTGGTTGACTTCGAGGGCATCGTCGAACCCGTCCGCGACCTCTACAAGGACGAGGTCCGCGAGGTCGCCCGCGCGCTCGGCCTCGAGTCCATCATCGCCGAGCGGATGCCGTTCCCGGGGCCGGGCCTCGCGGTCCGCGTCCTCGGCGAAGTCACGCCCGAGAAGGTGCAGGTCGCCCGCGACGCGTGTCACGTCGTCGAAGACGAGACCGAAAAGCACGAGCCGTGGCAGGCGTTCGCCGCCGTCATCGGCAAGGGTACCGGCGTCAAGGGTGACAACCGCGTCCACGGCTGGATCGTCTCGGTCCGCTCCGTGGAGTCGCGCGACGGCATGACCGCCCGCGCGCAGGAACTCCCGTGGGACACCCTCCAGCGCATCCAGTCGCGCATCACCGGCACGAACGAGAACGTCGCCCGCGTCGTCTACGACGTGACCCACAAACCGCCGGCGACCATCGAGTACGAATGACGACGGCAATCGTCGCGGGGACCGACCCCGACGGACTCGGCGAGGCGCTCGAAACCGAGGGTGCGACGGTCGTCCGCGTCAGCGGTATCGCCTCCGCCGACTCGCTCGGCGAGGCCGGCATCGAGGACGCCGACCTGTTCGTGCTCACCGATATGGACGACGCGACGGCCATCTCGGTGGCAAAGGAACTGAACCCCGACGTGCGCGTCGTGACCTACGCCTACGACTCCCTCCCGGAGTTCGCCACGGCGCAGGCCGACCTCGCCATTGACCCGAACCTGCTCGCGGTCGACGTGGTCGCGGAAGAACTCGTCTGAGACGGTCAGAAACGCCTGACTGTCTCGGCGTAGTGATTTTTTTCAAGTCCTGATTTAAATGGATATTAATGTCTTTGTGGACCTTCATGACGGTTGCAAATGTCGTCTTTCTCCCGACGAACGATGCTGAAGAGCCTCGGCGCGACCGGTCTGCTACTCGCCGGCGGTGCGACGACCGCGGCGGCACGCCCCGGCGGCGTCGCGGCGGGTGACGCGCGGTTCCGAGTCGGCCACTTCTCGCCCGACGCGCCCGAAGTCGACATCGTCGTCAAGGACGGCCCGACGCTGTTTTCGGGGCTGGCGTTCGGCGACGTCTCGCACTACGAGACGGTGCCCGCCGGGACGTACGACCTGCAGGTCGTCCTCTCGTCGGACGGGAGCGTCGTGCTCGACCTCCCCGGGACGACGCTCGAAGGCGGCCGGACCTACACGGTGTTCGCCATCGGGTTCGCCACCGGCGGGTCGCCCGGCTTCAGCGTCCTCCCCGTCGTGGACGCGGTGTCGCCCGCCCGCGCCCCGCCGACCAACGGGAACGTCTGTCGCGTGCGCTGAGTCGAACACCGGTCGCTACTCACCTACGCAATCGGCGGCGGCCCCTCCCTATTTTCCGACGAAATTCGGCGAAATTCGACGCCGTTCGAGCCGAATCATGCGCCAACGACCGCAAGCCGTCGCGTCGGTTTCCACCCTTCAATACCGCGGCGTACAGAGCGGACGACGTCGCGGGGCGACGGCGGTTCCCCACCAGTCGTCGCGCGGACCGCTCACTCGCGCCGCGACGCCCCGCAGACACACGGACACCCACCAATGACACACACCAGACGACGCTTCCTCACGTCCGCCGCAGGAATCGCCGCCGCAACCACCGCCGGCCTCGCCGGGTGTATGGGCACCGCGTCCGCGACGACGGGGACGCTCTCGACCCGCGTGAGCGACAAGCCCGGCGACATCGCCGACTTCGAGTCCTGCGTCGTGACGGTCTCGACGGTCCGCGTCAAGCCCGCCGACGGCGAGGCGAAGTCGCTCGACGCGGGCGGCACAGCACTCGACCTCGTCGAACTGCAGGGCGACGCCTCGGCGCTCGTCGAGGAGTTCGAACTGGAGACCGGCACCTACGAGTTCCTGCAGGTCGAGGTGTCGGAGACCGACGCGACCCTCACCGACGGGTCGGCCGCGACCGTCGAGGTGCCCGGGTCAGCCCCGCTGAAGTTCGAGCGGTCCTTCGAGATTCGCGCCGACGAGACGACCACGTTCACGGCCGACTTCACGCCCGTCAAGGCCGGCAACGCGGGCAAGTACGTCCTCCAACCCGTCGCCGACGAGGTGACGGTGACGTACGAGTCCGAAGAGACGACGACCGACACGGACTCGAACGAGACGACGACTGATTCGACCGCCAACGAAACGACGACGAACGAAACGACCTCGTAACGCGGTCGCTCCGACGCGACTGGTCCCGCTGGAGTTCCCGGCCCCGCTTCGGTTCGGCTCACACCTGTTCTCCCCGCGCTTTCGAACACTCGGTCCTCTTCTGACACCTGCCACCAGAGTCGAAACCGGCAGACTGCGGCGGGTGACTCCGGCCCGCGTTGCCATGGTCGAAACCCCCTTTTGGCGTCCCCGCCGATAGCCGGTAACATGGTTCGGGTCTCGACCGGCGCGCGCATCCACTTCGGCTTCCTCAATCTGAGCCTCGCCCGCGACCGCCTCTACGGCGGTGTGGGCGTCGCGCTCGACGAGCCGCGGGTGGTCGTCGCCGCCGAGCCCGCGTCCGAGGTTCGGTGCCGGCATCCCGCCGCCCGCGAGTACGCCGAGCAGGCGGTCGAACTCCTCGGAGCCGACGGCGTCGACCTCTCGGTCGAGCGCGTCCTGCCGCGACACGCCGGCCTCGGGAGCGGGACACAGCTCGCGCTCGCGGTGTTGCGAGCGGTCGCAGTC
>NZ_JAMYJY010000114.1:0-11833 GCF_024136985.1 Haloferax sp. AB510 | reverse complement strand
GGCGACGAGGTCGACGGCGGTCCGGGCCGCGCCGACGACCGAGGTCGGGCGCGCGAACTCTCGACCGAGTTCCTCGACCTCGTGGCGCTTGTCGGCACGCCCGACGACGCGCAGGGGCGACTCGCCGAACTCCGCGAGATGGGCGTCGACCTCCCGGTCGTCCGCGCGCCCGCCGGCGTCGACCGCGAGTGGGTGGCGCGGACGCTGGAGGTGTTCGCCCCGTAACATGACCTCGCCGAACCGTGCCGTACTTTTATGCTGGATGCCACCGCATCTCAGGCGAAGCGAGTCATGACAGACCGTATCTGGGAGGACCTGCTATCTGAACAGGATAAACAGGTCATCACGAAGGCTGGTTACGACAAGGAGGGCGCCTCGTCGTGGGAGTCCCGCGGCATGGGCGAGAACCCGATGGTTCTCGTCATCGACATGCAGCGGCTCATCGTCGGCGAGAACGTCCCCATCCTCGACGCTATCGAGGAGTATCGAACCGCGATGGGCGACATCGCGTGGGACGCCATCGAACACATCGACCCGTTCCTCGACTTCGCGCGGGAGCAGGGGCTTCCGGTGACGTACACGCGGGTCGTCCCATCGAGCTACGACGACCCCGACCACCCCGACCTCGACATCGTCGACCCGGTCGCGCCCGAGGAGGGTGACACCGTCGTCGACAAGTCCTACGCGTCGGCGTTCTACGGGACCGACCTGCTCTCGCGGCTCGTCCGCGGCGACCACGACTCGGTCATCATCGTCGGCAACTCCACGAGCGGGTGCGTCCGTGCCACCGCGGTCGACGCAAAGCAGAACGGCTTCAGCGTCGTCCTGCCGCAGGAGTGCATCTTCGACCGCATCGAGGCGTCGCACAAAATCGGCCTCCTCGACCTGTGGATGAAGTACGCCGAGGTGCTGGAGACCGGGGCGGTCGAGGAGTGGGTCGAGACGCTATGACCCACGACCTCGTCATCTCGAACGGCACCGTCGTCACTCCCGAACACGGCACCTTCGAAGCCGACGTGGCGGCCGACGGCGAGACCATCTCCGCCATCGCCGCGCCCGGCACGCTCTCGGGCGAGACGGAAATCGACGCGACGGGTAAGCACGTGCTCCCGGGCGCGATCGACCCGCACACCCACCACGGCATCTACCGCGGACTGGAGGCGGACGCTGAGTCCGAGTCCAAGTCCGACCTCGTCGGCGGCGTGACCACCATCGGGAACTATTTCCGCCGGGCCGGGGCCTACGAGGAGATTATGCCGGGCTACTTCGACGAGGCGGAGCCGAACTACTACCACGATTACTTCTTCTCGCTCGGCCTGCTCTCGATGGAGCACGTCGAGGAGATTCCGACCATCATCGAGGAGTTCGGCATCACGACGTTCAAGTGGTACATGAACTACAAGGACGCCGCCCGCGAGAAGTTCGGCGTCGACTGCGACATGCACGACGACTTCGGCGACGCGTTCGTCCAGAAACTCGCCGAACAGGACGTGCCGACCACGCTCGGCTACCACTCCGAGAACGTCGAAATCACGAACGCGCTCGCCGGCGGCAACGTCTACGTCACCTCCGAGTCCGACGACACCGACGCCGACGCCGACGAGGGCTACGAGGTGATGGTCGAGGAGTTCCCCGGCTACGCCGAGACGCAGAGCATGGTCGCCGGGGCCGCGCTCGCCAAGGTCCACGGCTACGACGACCGCTTCTACGCGGTTCACATCTCCGCCGGGGGGACGGCCGACGAACTCGCCGCGCTCCACGACGCGGGCTACCGGGCGTGGGGAGAGACGTGTATCCACTACCTCGCGCTCACCACCGAGGAGTGCGACGAGCGCATGAAAGTGAACCCGCCGGTCCGGTCGAAAGCCGACCAAGAGACGCTCTGGGAGCGCCTCGCCGACGGCACCATCTCGACTATCGGCACCGACCACTGCGCCAACCTTGCGGAGAACAAGTTCGGCGAGGGCATCCGCGACAGCCTGCTCGGATTCCCCTCGACGCCCGTGATGCTCCCGCTCATCCTCTCGGAGGGCGTCAACGAGGGCCGTCTCTCGCTGGAACGCGCCGTCGAGGTCACGAGCACCAACGCGGCGAAGGCGTTCAACCTCTACCCCAAGAAGGGCACTGTCAGAGTCGGCAGCGACGCCGACCTCGCCGTCGTCGACCTCGACGAGACGAAGACGGTCACGCCGGAACTGTTACACAGCGTCAGCGGCTACTCCCCCTACGAGGGCCGAGACGTCACCGGCTGGCCGACTCAGACCGTCGTGAAGGGTGAACTCGCCTACGACGACGGCGAGATAGTCGGCACGAAAGGGCACGGAACCCACATCGACCGCCCGGTGTGAACCGGCGGCGACCGAACCGAGCCGTCGACGACGCGGACTGACCGGCCACCGCCGACCGGGCTACACGTCTCGACCGGGCAACGGCCACCCACACGCACTACCAGACGACCACCACACGCGACACAGAACGAGAAGACACACACGACATGACGAACGACACGAACGGACCACTCGACGGCCTCGTCGTCCTCGAAGCCGGGTCGATGATATCCGGCCCGACCGTCGGCCGCTTCATGGCCGACTTCGGGGCGACGGTCATCAAAATCGAACACCCGGCGTTCGGCGACCACATCCGCCGCTTCGGTCCACAGAAAGACGGCGTCGGCCTCTGGCACAAGTACCTCTCGCGGAACAAGCAGTCCGTCACCCTGAACATCTCCACCGACGAGGGTGCGGCGGTGTTCGAAGACCTCGTGAGCGATGCCGACCTCCTCATCGAGAACTTCCGGCCCGGCACGCTCGAACGCTGGAACGTCGGCTGGGAGCGACTCTCCGAGGTCAACGACGACCTCGTGATGCTCCGGATGTCCGGCTTCGGCCAGACCGGCCCGTATTCCGAACGCCCCGGCTTCGGGACGCTCGCGGAGGCGATGTCCGGGTTCGCTTATCTCAACGGCTTCCCCGACTCGCCCCCGCTGCTCCCGCCGACGGGTCTCGCCGACAACATCGCGGCGCTGTTTTCGACGTTCGCGGTGATGTTCGCACTCTACCACCGCGACGTCCACGGCGGCGGCGGCCAGTACATCGACACGAGCCTCATCGAACCCATCTTCGGCCTGCTCGGCCCGCAACCGCTCCGCTACGACCAACTCGGCGAAATCGAGTCGCGGTCGGGCAACCGCTCGACCTCGTCGGCCCCGCGGAACGTCTACCGGACGGGCGACGACCGCTGGGTCGCCATCTCCGCGAGCGCGCAACCGCTCGCAGAACGGACCTTCGACGCCATCGGCCGCCCCGACCTGAAAGACGACCCGCGGTTCGAGACCAACGAGGACCGACTGGAGCACGTCGACGAACTCGACGCCATCATCCAAGACTGGATGGACGACCACAGCCGCGAGGAGGTGCTCGCGGCGTTCGAGGAGGCAGACGCGACGCTCGCGCCGGTGTACAACGTCGAGGACATCCTCAACGACGAGCACTACGCGGCGCGCGAGGCGTTCCTGACGGTCGACGACCCCGACCTCGGCGAGGCGGTCGTCCAGAACGCCTTCCCGAAGTTCTCGGAGACGCCCGGGCGGGTCGACCACCTCGGCCCGTCGCTCGGCGAGCACAACGACGCGGTCTACCGCGACCGACTCGGGTACGACGAGTCGGTGCTTTCGGACCTCGAAGCGGAGGACGTGATATGAGCCTCCTCGACTCGCTTCCCGAGCGCGTCCACGTCGTCGAGATGCTGCCCCGCGACGGGTTCCAGCGCCTCGACGAGTTCGTCCCGACCGACGAGAAAGTCGAGATCATCGACGCCCTCTCGGACACCGGCGTGGACGAAATCGAGGTTTCGTCGTTCACCCACCCGAAGGCCGTCCCGACCCTGCGGGACGCCGACGAGGTGGCGAAGCGAATCACCCGCCGCGACGGCGTGACCTACCGGGCGCTCGTCCCCAACCTCCGTGGCATGGAGCGCGCCGTCGAGGCGGAGGTTGACAAGGTGAACGCGCTCGTCACGGTGAGCGAGACCTACACGAGGAAAAACCAGAACCGCACCCGCGAGGAGGTGCTCGCGGAGATGGACGACATCGTCGAACTCGCCCACGACCACGGCATCGAGGTCGAAGCCGGGATGGGGACGAGTTTCTACTGCCCCTACGAGGGCGCAATCGATCCCGCGGAGACCCTCGCGGTCGTCGACAGCGTCGTCGAGTCCAGCGTCGACGAGGTGACGCTGGCGACGACGATGGGCCTCGCCAACCCGGTCGAAATCACGGAGCGCTTCACCGCGGCGTTCGAAGCCCATCCGGGCCTCGACATGGGCCTGCACCTCCACGACACGAACGGAATGAGCCTCGCCAACACGCTGGCCGCGATGGCCGTCGGCGTCGACCGCTTCGACGCCTCGGTTTGCGGTCTCGGCGGCGGCGTCGTCCTCCCCGGCGACATGTCCGGCGTCGGCAACACGCCGACCGAGGACCTCGTCCAGATGCTCGAACGCATGGGCGTCGGCCACGGCGTCGACTTCGGCCGCATCGAGGCGGCCGCCCACGACGTGTCCGACCGCTTGGGCCTCGGCCTGACGAGTCACGTCCTCGCGGGCGGCACCGTCGAGGGCGTCCTCGACACCGTCGCGGCCGACGGGGAGGAGGACTGAGATGTCCGGCAAGACCCTCGCTGAGAAACTGCTCTCGGCGAAGTCCGGCACCGACGCCCGCGCCGGCGACTACGTCGAGGCCGACGTGGACGTGGCGATGGCCCACGACATCACCGGGCCGCTCGCGTTCCAGACGTTCGACGAGGTGACGGGCGACGACGGCGAGCTGTTCGCGCCCGACCGGACCGTCTTCACCATCGACCACCACGCCCCCGCCGACGGGGTGCAGGCCGCGAACAACCACAACGCGGTCCGCGAGTTCGCGGCGAAACACGGCGCGCACCAGTTCGACGTGGGCGACGGCATCTGCCACGCCGTCCTCGTCGAGGAGGGGTTCGTCGGTCCCGGCGACCTCGTCATCGGCGCGGACTCCCACTCGACGACCTACGGCGGCATCGGCGCGTTCGGGACCGGCGTCGGCTCGACCGACCTCGGAACCGCGCTCGCGACGGGCGAACTCTGGTTCCGCGTCCCGAAGACGCTGCGCTTCGAGGTCGACGGCGACCTCCAAGACGGCGTCTACGCGAAGGACCTCATCCTGCGCTTCATCGGCGACGTGGGCTTCGACGGCTGTACCTACATGGCCGCCGAGTACGCCGGGAGCACCATCGAGTCGCTTCCGATTCACGAGCGCCTCGTCCTGTCGAACATGGCCATCGAGATGGGCGGTAAGACGGGCCTCGTCGCGCCCGACGAGCGGACCGAGTCGTACCTCGAACGCCAGACCGGGAACGAAATCGACCTCTCGGACGCGTTCGTCTCCGACGACGACGCCGACTACGAGGCGGTCCACACGTACGACGCGGCCGCTCTCGCCCCGCAGGTCTCGAAGCCGTCGAACCCCGAGAACGCGGTGGACGTGACCGAGGTCGCGGGCACCGAAATCGACCAGCTGTTCGTCGGCACCTGCACGAACGGCCGGTACGAGGACATCAAAATCGTCGCGGACATCCTCGCGGGCGAGACCATCGCCCCGAACGTCCGGATGGTCGTCGTCCCCGCCTCGAAGTCCGTCTACCAGCACATGCTCCAGACGGGCGTCTTCCAGACGCTCACCGACGCCGGCGCGGTCATCCAGAGCGCCGGCTGTGGCCCCTGCGCGGGCTACCATCAGGGCGTCCTCGGCGACGGCGACGTCTGTCTCGCCACGGCGAACCGGAACTTCCCCGGCCGCGAGGGGTCGATGGAGTCGTCGGTCTACCTGTCGAGTCCGGCGACCGTCGGCGCGAGCGCGCTGTACGGCGAAATCACCGACCCCCGCGAGGTCGAGACGAAACGCTACGACGACACGGTGTTCGCGGAGGTGCTGCCATGACGGACGCGTTCGCCGGCGACGGCGGCCGCCCGGACCCGGCCGAACCCGGCCGCGCGTGGGTCTTCGGCGACAACATCGACACCGACCAGATAACCCCGTCGCGCTTCATCGTCTCGTCGGACCCCGACGAACTCGCCACCCACGCCTTCGAGGACCTCAGACCCGACTTCTCCGAATCGGTCGAGACCGGCGACTTCGTCGTCGCCGGCGAGAATTTCGGCAGCGGGTCGTCGCGGGAGCACTCGCCGCTGTCGCTCGTCGGCGCGGGCGTCTCGGCGGTCGTCGCGCAGTCGTTCGCGCGCATCTTCTTCCGCAACGCCATCAACCTCGGCCTGCCGGTGCTCATCTGTCCCGGCGCGGACGCCATCGAGGACGGCGACGAGATTCACGTCGACCTCGACGCGGGCGTCGTGACGAACCACACGCGAGACGAGACCTACGAGGCGGAGGCGCTCCCCGAGTTCCTCCAGTCGCTCGTCGAACAGGGCGGGCTGAAAGCCTACACGAAGGCGAAACTCGACGGCTGAGCGGGCACTCGGCTCACGTCATACCGCTTCCGCCGCACCGACCCCGACCGTACAGAGGCACCTGCGAACGCCATTCCGGGACGGCTGTTTTCCACGACTTTCACGCTCCGAGACCGGTTAGCGCTTGCGCGCGTCCCAGTAGAGGAGTCCGGCGGCGACGACGAGACAGACTGCGAGCCCCGCGAACGCGGCGACGTAGCTCGCGTAGGTGGCGACGATGCCGACGTAGGCCGGACCGACCGCGTTCGCGCCGAGGAACAGCGCCCGCGCGGCCCCGAGGTCGGCCCCCCGGTCGGCGTCGGGCGCGTTGTCCATGATGATGGCGTCTGCGAGGGGGAACTCCGTCTTGTAGCCGGCCGCGAGCGCGACGACGGAGACGTAGATGAGCGGGCGTGCCTCCACGGCCGAGAGGACGGCGAGCGCCCCCGCGGCCGCGAGCATCCCGACGACAGCGATTGACTCGCGTCGGAACCGGTCGCTCAGGCCGCCGGCGACGGGTTTGATGGTGATGCCGACGGCGAAGACGATGGCGAACGTCGCGCTCGCCAACTGCTGGTCGAAGCCCTTCGCCTCGATGAGGTAGGTCGGAAAGAAGTTGATGAAGCCGCCGACCATGAAGTAAAACAGCCCGAACGCGAGGAGCGTCCGGCGCTGTTCAGCGCTGGCGAAGAGGCGTCGGAGCGTCCCCGAGACGTGGAGCTCGGGCGACCCCACGGCGTAGCCGTCTCTCGACCAGAACGCGTAGAGGAGGGTGAGGCCGGCGAGGGCGACGGCGACCGGCAGGAACGGCGTCCGCCACGTCGCGTAGGTCAGCGCGAGGATGGCGAGCCCCGACGAGACGAGGCCGCCGAGGTCGGTGCCGGCGGCGTAGAGGCCGAGCGCCCGGCCGCGGCGTTCGACGAACAGGTCCGACAGGAGCGCCCGCGAGGGGATGGCGAACAGCCCTTTCCCGAGCCCCGTGATGACCGCGGCGGCGACGAAGCCCGCGAGTCCGCCGGCGAGGCCGAACGTGGCGAACCCGAGGACGAGAATGCCCAGTCCGGAGACGATGAGCGTCGTCCGTGTCCACCGGTCGGAGTACTCACCGCCGGGGTACTGGGTGATGGCGTAGACGCCCTGAAACAGCGCCAGCGCGATGCCCGCGGTCGCCTCCGTTATCTGTAGCTCCTCGATGATAGTCGGCAGCAGCGGCGACAAGAGAAACCGACCCGTCTGGAGGACCGCCCACGCCAGCGACACGGTGACTAACATCCGACCCGGGTAGCCCGCAAGCAAGCGCTCGTCGGATGTCGGCTGTTGGTTCACACCCTCCGTACACCGACCTGCTACCAATGGGTTACGATTGCGGAACGACGGTTCCGGTTGTCGGCGTCGCGGTCCTCCGTAATGCTGAGCAATCGGTAAATAAATATCAGTTTATTTTAGATTGCCTAGATCGATATGTCGAGACTGAAAGCGCTATAATGGCCGCTAAAACAACACAATTTTTACAAATTCTACCATTTCTAGAAATTTCACAGTTTTAAACACTGTCTAATTTATTCACACCCCCGGTTCAGCCCCTCTGTCCCCGATAGCCGCCGCACAAATTTTTACCACCCGCGGCCGCGACGGTTCGGACATGGACGCGACGGCAATCGACCACGTGAACCTCCGCATCCCCGCCGACGGCCTCGACGCCGCGGTCGAGTTCTACCGCGACGCGCTCGGCTTCGGAATCGAGAACCGCGACCTGTACGAATCGGGCGAAAAGCCCTTCTTCTCCGTGCGACTCACCCCGGCGAGCGTCATCCACCTCCGACCGGCCGAGAACTTCGAACCGCCGGCGGAGACCGCCTTCGACCACGTCGCCATCGAGTTCGCCCACGACATCGACGAACTCCGGGATCACCTCGAAGCGGCGGGCGTCGAAATCGACCGCCAACTCGAACCCCTCGGGGCGACGGGCGTCGCGCCCGCGGTGTACGTCACCGACCCGTTCGGCTACACGCTGGAACTGAAAGCCGCGCCGGACGACGACTGAGCCTTACAACACGTACTGCGCGACCGAGTCCATCACTTTTCGCTCCGCCCGGCGCAGGTGTTCCTCGGCGGTGCGCCGCGAGACACCCATCTCGTCGGCGATGGTCGCGGTCTCGATGCCACGCGGCAGGTCGTAGTAGCCGCCGGCGTGGGCCAGTCGGAGCGCCTCGCGCTGGCGGCCGGTGAGCGCGGGCATCGCGTCGGCGGGGGCCAAAAGCGGGCCGCTCCCACTGGCGAACGACACCGCGCGCTTGGACTCGACGCTCACGTCGAAGCCGCTGTCCACGAGGTCGCGGAAGCACGCCGTCAGGTCGTCGGCGGAGACGGCGAGCAGGCGGCAGACCTTCGCGCCGTCGCGGTAGCGAAGCGGCGGCACGAGGAGCAGGCCGTGTTTCTGGACGTAGCCCTCGATGTGGTCTATCTCGTGATCTTGGAGACAGTCGGCGGTGACGACGACCAACTCGTCGCCGCGCTCGACCGACGCCGCCACGCCGACGGTGTCGCCGACGCGGTCGAGCACGTCGCTTCCGACCCCGCCGCTCACGTGGAGCATGTCGCAGTGCTCGTTGCACCACAGTTCGACGCTCGCGGCGTTGCCCGCCGTCGCCGCCGCGTAGGCGCTGTCGTCCCTGATTCGGAGGCTCGCCTCGTACATACGTGGACGGTGGTCCGGCGGCAATATATAAATACCACACCGCACGGTGGGGGAATCGCTACCCGTCTCGCGCCCGAAGTCTGTGGTATGCACGACCAGCAATCGTCGGCACGCCGGAACCGACTCGGCGACCCGAGCGACGAGTGGCGCGCGTACCAGGGCGCGCCCACCGGGACGGACATCGAGTGCAAGGGGTGGCGACAGGAGGCGGCGCTCCGGATGCTCAACAACAACCTCGACCCCGAGGTGGCCGAGCGCCCCGAGGACCTCGTCGTCTACGGCGGAACCGGCCGGGCCGCCCGCTCGTGGGACGCCTACGACGCGATTCTCGCCGAGCTCCGCGACCTCGACGACGACGAGACGCTCCTCGTCCAGTCGGGCAAGCCGGTCGGGAAGTTCCCGACCCACGAGCGCGCCCCGCGCGTCCTCATCGCCAACTCCAACCTCGTCGGCCGCTGGGACGACTGGGAGCACTTCCACGAACTGGAGGCCGAGGGGAAAATCATGTACGGCCAGATGACCGCCGGCTCGTGGGCGTACATCGGTACGCAGGGCATCATTCAGGGGACCTACGAGACGCTGGCCGAACTCGCCCGCCAGCACTACGACGCCGACCTGCGGGGCAAACTCGTCGTCACCGGCGGTCTCGGCGGCATGAGCGGCGCACAGCCCCTCGCGGTGACGATGAACCACGGGGTCTGTATCGCCGCCGAGGTGCAGGCCGACCGCATCGAGCGCCGGGTCGAGACGGACTACCTGATGGAGTTCGCCGACTCGCTGGACGAGGCGCTCGAAAACGCGAAGGCCGCCATCGACGCGGGCGAACCCTACAGCGTCGGCGTCCAGATGAACGCCGCGGATATGCTCGAAGAACTGCTCGCGCGCGACGAGATTCCGGACGTGGTCACCGACCAGACCAGCGCCCACGACGAACTCGAAGGCTACTACCCGAGCGGCTACACCGTCGCGGAGGCCGACCGACTCCGCGAGGACGACCCCGAGGCCTACGTCGACGCCAGCCTCGACACGATGGAGCGCCACGTGCAGGCCATCCTCGACCTGCAGGACGCGGGCGCAATCGCCTTCGAGTACGGTAACAACATCCGCGGGCAGGTCCAGAATCACCGCGGAATGACGACTGCGTTCGACTTCCCCGGCTTCGTCCCGGCGTACATCCGCCCGATGTTCTGCCGCGGGCGCGGGCCGTTCCGGTGGGCCGCGCTCTCCGGCGACCCCGCCGACATCCACCGCACCGACGAGGCGATTCGAGAGCTGTTCCCCGAACACGAATCGCTCATGCGCTGGATCGACCTCGCACAGGAGCAGGTGTCGTTCCAGGGGCTCTCCTCCCGCGTCTGCTGGCTCGGCTACGCCACCGACGGCGAGGGACTCACGGAGCGCGCCCGCTTCGCGCTGAAAATCAACGACCTCGTCGCCTCGGGCGAGGTTTCCGCGCCGGTCGTCGTCACCCGCGACCACCTCGACGCCGGGTCGGTCGCCAGCCCGTACCGCGAGACCGAGGCGATGCGCGACGGCACCGACGCGGTCGCCGACTGGCCTATCCTGAACGCGCTTCTCAACACCGCCGCGGGCGCGGACATCGTGAGCGTCCACGACGGCGGCGGCGTCGGCATCGGAAACTCGCTGCACACGAACAACCACGTCGTCCTCGACGGCTCCGACCTCGCGGCGAAGAAGGCCCGCGCCGTCTTCACGACCGACCCCGGCATGGGCGTCATCCGCCACGCCGACGCCGGCTACGAGGACGCACTAGACGAGGCCACCCAGTCGAACGTCCGAATCCCGATGCGGGACCACGACGCGGCCGACCGCGCCGAACGTGCCGACCGCGCGGCCGAAGGCGACGGCCACGCGACCGAGACCGGCGAATCCACCGACCGAGGTGACGAATGACCCGCACCGAACCGCCCGCGTGGGAGGGAACGTCGTCGGACCCGAACGACGAGCAGTTCGGCCACGTCGTCTCCCCGACCGACATCGAGGACGCGGGCGACTACCGTGCCGTCCTCGTGGGCGAGCCGTACGACGGGGCCGTTATCGGCCGGCGCGGTGCCCGCGAGGGACCCGCCGCGATTCGGCGTGCCCTCGCCGGCGTCAAGACCCACCACTTCGACGAAGGGCCGGTCGCCGGTGTCGCCGACCTCGGCGACCTCCCAATCGAGGCGTACAACGACGGGGACGACCCCGCGAACCACGTCGCGGACGTGCAGGCTATCGTCGCCGACGAGGCCGCGGCCGTCTACGAGCGCGGCGCGCTCCCGGTCTTCCTCGGCGGCGACAACTCCCTGACGGTCGGGAACGTCACGCCGCTTCTCGGCGGCGGCGACTCGGTCGGGGTCGTGAGCTTCGACGCCCACCTCGACTGCCGCGACCCCGCCGACGGCCCGACGAGCGGGACGCCCTACCGACAGCTGTTCGACGCCGGACTCGACCGCCTCGCCGTGGTTGGGGCGCGACATTTCGAGACCTCGACGGCCTACACCGACTTCCTGCGCGACGCTGGCGGAACCAGCCTCACCGCCGACGAGGTCGGCCGCGGCCCCGTCGAGACGGCCGATTTCGCCCTCGACGCGGTCGCCGCCTGCGACCGCGTCTTCGTCAGCCTCGACGTGGACGTGCTGGACCAGAACGGCCGCG
>NZ_JAMYJY010000113.1:0-11859 GCF_024136985.1 Haloferax sp. AB510 | reverse complement strand
CGAACTCAACCGGTGCAACTGGCTTCGCAGGCAGCCCGAGTTCTGTATTGAGTGCGTTGTACGCCGATCTGACGCGCGATTCAGCCACCCGTGCGAGCGGGACGAGTTCAGCAAGCGTCCGCGAAAGCCCCGCACATCGACAGGCCGCATGGACGCTCGCAGCTGCGACTGCTTCAATCGACCACCCTGGCAGCAGGTCCGCCTGTTGAGCGGACCGAAAGCACCGACAGGCTTGGTCACGCAAGCTGTCCGGGAGGTCAAGCGCACCGATGAGTCGCCGGACTTCGTCCAAGCCATGCGCGAACCGACGTTCACGACTCGACTGGTACCGACTCCGACTATGCTGGGTACGGAGTCGAGAGAGTTGCTGGCGATGTTTGCCCGGAATCGCGGTCCCGTTCGCGTCGACGTGTCGGCCGATTTCAGTAGCGAGACCGTGATCGTGTCGCGTCGGCGTTCGTGGTGCACCTACTCGCTTGCGCTCCTTGCGCTCGAACGACCGCCACTCAGGACCGCGGTCGATTCCGTATCCGTCGATGATGAGCCCACACAACTGGCACCGTCGCTCACCAGCGTCCGTAATGACCTGGCCGCCACACTCCGGACAAGACGCGTTTCCACAGGATTTCCCGCACGATTCGTCGAACTGTCGCTCGTAGACATCTCGTGTCGCCATCTCGAACACCGCGCGACGCAATTTGGTGCGCCCCCCACCCGTCAGGGGCCAAAAAACGCGGTTGCTGTCTCGAACACCCTTGACCCAGCTGGAGGTCATTAAATGACTGAACCACAACACCAAACAGGCTAGCAAGTGGATTACCGTTGCAGGCTCGTCGTGTCACATAAGACGCGCCCTGTTCTGCAACGGGTGCGGAATCGCGTACCAAGCCATCCGCGCTCGCCCCTTGATAACTCCCTCGTGGGCCTCGTGCCCACCGAGTTTCGTACACTCGACACTCAAGTTATTGGATATCTGTGGGTTGCGGGTCGCGGACTGTGTTAGTAGGAATTTCTCACCAGGCAAACAATTAACTGAGGCAACAAGTAACTGTCTTGTATGAGTAGCTCACCATGGACTGCGAACTTTGCGACTGAAAAAAACAAATGTGCAGCCGATGTCCAACGCCTCCTCGAGAAGTACCCGCAACCGGTCGTCTACGAAGTCATGAGTGAACTGCTCCGGCGAGAGATGCGCGAGCAGTTTGCTGGTGCGTACGCTGCGTCCCAGCAGTCCGACGACTGACGAGTACTTGGTGACGTACGAACCCTCGCTAACGGCTATTCAGACAGATTACGCCGCCCAGCGTCAATGCAGTTCCAGCACGGGAGGTCCTCAGATAGCGGTTCACACTCACAGGCAGGTCTGGTGTGTCATCATCGCCGTTTGGTAGGCTACCACCGTCAGCAACGACACGCATCTGGACCGCAAGTTCGAGTATTCGTGGGCGGATCGCGACTGCAACCCGGTGCTTACACGGGCCGTTACCGCTCGCATCGGCGGGACACGAACACGAATCGGGCACGCCATTCCGAATTCGAACGCGGTACTCGTGCGCGGTTGGGTCATCATAGCTCTCGTTGCGAACACGGACATCGCCGTCGAAGAGTTCGAACGCGAACGCCTCGTACTGCGCCCGCTTGAGGACGCGTACAGGTGCGTCGAACTCTAGTATTACTGGAGTCATGATAGCCAGCGCGCAGTGCGCGCGCCCCCTCGGGCGCATGAAAAACTACGCTGTCGGACGGAGTGGCAGACGACACGAGGACCAGTACGCTTCTTTTCAACGGACCTATCCTGACTACCCCATTGCAGTCAGTACAGAGAAAACGTATCAATCAGTTCAGGTGGGACAGTTACCCCCAATATTGTCTGATAGCTCATACTTGGTAATCCAAACGCAGGCCAGAGAGTGAAGTCGCAGAGTGTGTTTTCCGATGTGGTCATGTGGACTACCTCTACTCTACTTGTTCGTTCCCTGCATTATGAGCCGTGCCGTCACAAGGTCCCGTTCTGAGGCCCCGAGGAATCCCTTCGTGAAGCCCGCACCGAATCTCAAGTCGACGAGAGCATCACCTCTCTCGGGGACTTCCTCACGGTCCACGACAGTAGCGAAGCGAAAGGTGTGGGAATTTCCTGTCGCGCCGTCAAACATCAGATGCCACCGGTACTGTCTCGTCAAGTCGGTAGTGCCCAAGTAAAGGTTCGAGTCAGCGTTGCCATCGTCAGCCGGAACAACGTCTCCAGAGTGAGTGACGAGAGACCCTGAGGTCCAGCCGTGTTCGACCGTCAGGGAAGCAGTTTTCCACCCGCTCCTCGTATTATAGTTCGATCCTGGGATAAGTTGATACTTGGTGACGAGGGCGTAGCGACCAGTTGATTCGAGGTCGTGAATCGACGCGGACTGTCGAACGGTACCGTACGTCTTGCTTCCCGCCGTTGTCGTGTCAGTAGCCACGATAGGGCTGTTCCGTTGACCTGTCGAGGGTACTGGCTCCTCGGCGTATGTGGCTGCTGGAATGGAGGGCTTGCCGTCAATCCCGGCTTTTGCTCCGAGAACGCCAGCGACCCCGACGCTACAGACCAATCCGAGAAGCGTGCGACGTTGCATTGTTCCGAGGGAATCTCTCTGAGATTGAATACCTGTTGATATACTAATAGGTGGGCTTGCGTATCAAATTCCTCATCACGCATGATCGCCGTCGCGTCGAGGTCGTCAACGCCCTCTCGAACACGCTCGAGATTCCGCTCGAACTCACGAATGTCGCCTGCCAGCCGCGCTCAAGCAGTTCTTGGCCGTCTCCGAGGCAACCGGGAGGTCACCCCACCGGGCGCTGCCGGCGACCGTTGTTGAGTCGTCATCGAACGTCACATAGTAGTCGAACACCACTTCGGCCTGCGGGGCGGCCCCCACCAGTTGGTCGAACACGTCGGCGGCCCGTGAGAGGGCTTCGTCTGTTGTCGATGCAGTCACGAGTGCGTAGATTACTTGGTGCATTCGTCGTCACCTCACCGGCTCAAGAGTCGAAGTCTGTCCGACCTCCTGCGCCGGCGCTCATCGCCGGCGCACACAAACACAACTCACTGCGACACACCAGAGATCACGAGTACGGTTGCTCTTGAGACGTGAAAGATACCTCACGCTGGTACTGTTGAACTCACCGACATGAAACCGGTCATTCTTCTCGAAGCCAAGTGTGGACGGACCATGATGAAACTCGTTGTTTACCATCCACGCAGCAAACCCTCCTTAATTCGCTGTTGGGCCATATTCGCTTCAAGCTTGGCGAACACACACCAAACAGTTGGAATAACGCGTCTGGTGGGGTCATCATCGGAACTTCCTCAGGAGATATCAAATCGATTGCCGGAAACATCTGATTTTAGTTCAAATAAATAGGAGGATAACTGTGACAAGCAACTTCTTAGATCGCAGCTCCATCTTTGGTCTTGTCGGTGCGGTCGTGATCGTTGCTGGCGGACTCATAGCTACCCCGCCAACGGGAATGACAGAGACTGGTCTGACCGCGACAGCAGTCTTCCTTGCGACACTTCTTCTGTGGTTGATTCGCGCTGTTCCATATGTGATCTCAAGCGTCACTGCAGTCATGCTCCTCTATGCACTTGGCGTCTCAAATTCCGTCCAAGATGCTGCATCTGGGTTCTCTTCTTCGCTCGTTTTCTTTCTACTTCTACTCTTTCTGTTGGGGAACACGATTTCCGAAGTGAATCTGGATACCCGACTCGCAGATCGCCTCCTTGGGACCAAAAATTCCCCAACGCATGCACTCCAATCGCTAACAGCGGCACTACTCTCTCTTGCTGTCTTTATGCCCTCTGCTGCGGCTCGGACCGTGACACTAATTCCTGTAGTTCGTCGTCTTCGGACCTCTTTTAATCTTTCCTTCAGTTCTGACTTCTCGCAAACTGCTTTCTTGATCCTTGGCCAGGTAAACCCACTTGCATCCATTGGACTCATGACTGGCGGTGGTATGGCTGTAGTCACTGCTGGACTCATTCACTCGCTCGTCGGTCCCCTCACGTGGGTGGAATGGGCCCTATACATGGTTCCTCCTGCAGTAGTCCTATATCTGCTTGGTGCTGTTTCCGTTTTCGCGCTCTATCCGCTCAGTTATCCAGATATTCAGAAACCGATGACAAAAGATACTGCTACTGGCTTCAACCGTGACCAACAGATCGTTGCCACTGTGATGTCCGGAACCGTCCTTGCGTGGATTATCGGATCGTTCCTTGGGATCCCTACCATTCTTCCAGCTGCTGCGGCAGTCCTTATCCTTGCACTCCCCAAGATCCGAATTATCCGTGCAGATGCTGTCGAGGACGTGAGCTGGAACGTGCTCTTTCTCATCGGTGCAATGTTTTCTTTACTTGAGGCACTGACGAATACGGGGGTTGTGGAACTGTTTATCAACCAGACCTTAGAGACAATCCCGCTTCATGCTCTACCCACGTTCGCAAGCATTGGTATTCTTCTTCTGGTCGCAGTCGCCATTCGTACTGTGTTCTCTACTGGGTCTGCGGCGCTGCTCGTCGTTGTCCCTTTCGCGCTTCGGATTGGGGAACAACTGGGTGTGAACCAACTCTATCTCTCATTCGCACTGCTCATCGTTATTGGTGGAACGACGTTTCTTCCGTTCAACACAACCTCCGCCCTGCTTGCGTACGAAGAGGGGCCACTAAAACAGAGAGAGGTTGCTAAGTTCGGCGTCGTAACACTCCTTCTCTCGTTAGGAGTTAGCACTACCGCATGGCTGTTCTACTGGCCGTTTGTCTCAAGCGTATAGAACGCCTGACCCTCCATCAGGCGTCGGTGTGTACGCGAGACCGTTACACTCTCGACCTTGTTGTTATCGTTGACGCTGGCCTCAATCGACATTTTTCCTTTCGGATGTCCCAACTCAACCGTGTCACTATCGGGAGCATCTGCGACCTGATTTGGGATCGTTCCCTCAAGTAGTGTCGCGGCTGCAGTACACGATGCACCTGTCACAGCATACACTGGGTGAAGGTACTGCATGCTCATGATTCGGGCTGTAATATCGATTTCCGATTCAGTAACGTGACCTGTGGTCGCCTCGTAATCGGTTGGCGGCGCGACAAACGCTATCTTCGGGAAGCCAGGCGATTCGACGGTTGCATCCTCAGGGGAATCGACGATTCCAAGTTCCGTACACACGGTCGCTCGAATCTGCTCGATCCGGTCAAGGAACTCAGGGTTGTTATCGATGTCTTCGGGCAGCTCCGTGCCAGTGACACTGAGGTCAGATGCTCGGACGAAAACAACAGGAGTTGTAACGTCTAAGACCGTCATCTCGACAGACTTACCATCGACATCAAGTGTCGTTACCCGTTCGTTGAACGGAAAGAGTCCTTTTTCAATTGTGCCGGCCGGATCGTAGAACGTCGTGTCAACCCGAGCGCCAGTACCAGGGACACCGTGGATCTTGTGATCGCCCACAGTAGCTGTACGACCGTCGACTACTTCGAAGGATTGGTCAATACGTGTCTCTGTGTTCTTATTATAGAGCGTAACTGTTGTTTCACCGTAGTCCGGGACATCGATCATATTTTGATCGACAGCGAACGGTCCAACGACAGTCGTCATGTTTCCGCAGTTCCCTCCATAATCGATGGTCGGATCACGGACACTGACCTGACCAAATTCGTAGTCGATGTCAATGTCATCTCGATTACTCTCTTCGATGATCATCAGTTTGGATGTCGTCGATGTTCCACCACCAAGTCCATCGATTTGACGCTCATCAGGACTGCCGAACAGCGAGAGGAGCGCTGTATTGGTGTTCTCTTCTGGGAGTTCATCGCGAGCGACGGCAACTCCCTTGCTGGTGCCTCCGCGAACGAGGGCGCACTGCAGTGAATTCTGATCCATTTAAGCGTTTGAGGTTGAGCCGAGTTGTTGTTTCAGAACCGGACCGAGGTACGGCCCGACGATGATCACTACCGTTGCGACGATCAGCAGCAGTCGAAGGGGGGTTGCGAAGAAGATATCCAAACTTCCGTTGCTAAGGGAGAGCGATCTGGAGAGATTTTCCTCCGCAATGGGACCAAGAATAAGTCCCAGAAGGAATGCGACGATGGAATAGTCGTACGACTCCATGAAGTACCCGACAATACCCAATGCGAGCACGACGAATACGTCGATATAGTTCGAATTGAGCGAGAACGCGCCCAAAACGGACAGCACGATGATAATGGGAATAATCACGGCGGTGTTCACCGTCGTCAGGTAGCCTGCCCACCGAACTACGAGGAGGCCGAGGGCAAGGACAATGAGACTACATACCACGAGTGAGACGAAAATCGAGTATGTGAGGTTGATCTGTGCGCCAAAGAGTGCTGGTCCAGGGCGGATCCCATGAAGCATGAGCGCGCCGATGAGAACAGCGGTTGTGGTGCTCCCTGGGATACCGAACGTCAGTGTCGGAATCAGCGATCCACTTACTGTCGCGTTGTTTGAGGACTCTGTGGCGATAATACCCTCCTCGGAACCGTTTCCGAACTTTTCGGGATTGTTAGATGCACGTTTTGCTTCCCCGTACGCGATAAACGTTGAGACAGACCCTCCGGACCCCGGAACTGCACCAATAAGCAAGCCGATGATGGATGACTTGATGAGCGTGAGCGGTTTTGAAAGGACTGTCCGAATACCCGACCGGACGCTCCCTCCGATGTCAACATCCCCACCACGCGAAATCGTCCCGCCCTGCTTGCTCAGACGGAGCATCTCCGAAACTGCGAAAATCCCAATGAGGGCTGCGACAAAGCTGATTCCGTTGTGAAGGCCGAGTTGGCCAAACGTGTATCGCTGTGTTGGGAGCATTGGTGCGATCCCAACAGTTGCAAGCATCACGCCGAACCCGCCCGCCATTGCATCTTTTAGGAACGATCCTTCAGAGACGACCATGATGAGCGAGAGTCCAAGGACTGCGACTAAGAAGTACTCGGGCGTCCCGAACAGGAGGACGATTGACACGAGTACAGGAAGGATCGCGAGAACGGCCACTCCACCGAGGAAGTCGCCGATGGCCGAGGAAACAGCAGAGATAGTAAGTGCGTCGACAGCACGTCCTACTCTCGCCATCGGATAGCCTTCGAGCGTCGTCGCTGCTGCAGACGCAGAGCCTGGAACATTGAATAGAATTGCGGAGATGCTGCCCCCGTACATGACCCCATTGTATATTCCGATGAGGAAGATAATCGCGGTGATGTCCCCCATCTGGAGTGTGAATGGTGTCGCAATCGCCAGGGTAAGTGCCCCTCCGACACCGGGAAGGCCACCACCGATGATGCCAATAAAGACACCGAGCGCGAGGAGCGCAATTCCCGGCCATGAGACAACCGTTTCGATTGCGTGAAAGAGTATGCTAAGGTCGACCATTCAGAGCCCTCCAGTAACGATATCAAGGTTCATGAGCGCAACGAAGACATAGGCAACCCCAGTGAGTGCGATGGTGATAATCGCTGTTACCCACCACTTCTGACCCGTATAGACGAAGTAGGCGAGTGCGAACACTGGAGTCACCCAGAATAGTCCAATGGCGTACCCAAGGAGGATGTACCCTGTGATGAGCGTACCAAGCACTAGCATGCGGGTTAGGTTTTCACTCTCCGTACTGTCTTCACTCATCTCCGTTCCTGACGTCGACGACTCATCGGCATCAGAGCCGCTGAGCACAACAGCGTCATCTTTGGTGAATTCGTATGGGATGACGTTGTTTAGGACGCGAAGCGCGGCTGCGACCAAGACAAGTCCGGACGCGGCCTGTGGAAAGAGACGCGCTGCCGGTGGGAAGTCGTAAGCTGTGACGAACATATACACGGCAAGTGTGACTAGTAGCGCGGCGAACACATGCTCACCACGGACTATATCCGTGAGCCGATCCGTCACCGAGGGTTTGGATGTGCTCATTTTTGGATAAACTCATTAGCGGACTCAGCCGCCGTTTTTCCGTACACGGCCGCGTTCATTTGACCAGTTCCACCAGGGTAGTTGTCGAAGAACAGCCCGCCGGTGCTGTTCCCAGCAGCGTAGAGTCCCGGAATCGTCTCGCCGCGACTGTCGATGACTTCTGCGTCGGTGTTAGTGCGGACACCACCGAAGCTGAACGTGATACCACCAGTGACGGCGTATGCGTAGTAGGGGGGCTCGTCAATGGGGAGTGCCCAATTCGTCTTCGGCGGTGTAACGCTAGTTGCTTCGTTCCCGTCGAGAGCCTCTGGTTCAAACTCACCTGGATCGCAGGCAGCGTTGTACTCTTCAATGTTTGCAACAGCTGTCGTGGGGTCGCCACATCCGACTTCGTCCAGAAGATCGGGGAGATTATCCGCGATGGTGGGATCCGATGGTCCAGTTGCGCGGAGGAGATCGTGAACCTTCGAGTCGACGACAATGTACGCGACGTGATTTGGTTCCTCAAAGATGAGACGGCCAAACTTCGCGTAAGTATGTGCACGAGCGTCCTGACCTTCGTCAACAAACCGTTCTCCTTCGTCGTTCACGATGACGCCGTACTGGTAGCCATCGACACGATTTGCCCCACCAGCGACGTCCGGGCTAGCAGCGTCAATAAGTGCCATATGGGCACCACCCCACTGACCGACGAGATCAGCACCGATATCGCTGGCTGCTTCGAGTGCTTCGCCAGTGTTGTACCGACTGCCACGTACCTTCATCGCGTCATAATCACGTCCATAGTACCGAACGCGCTTTTCGTCACTCGAACTGTATGCGCCGGCTGCAAGGACAACGGCATCAGCCTCAAATCGAACAGGGCCATCGTCAGTTATCGCATCCACACCGACGACGCTACCATCACTATCTCGGTAGAACCCACGAGCTTCAGTCTTGAAGTGGAAGTCTGCACCTTCATTTTCAGCAGCTTCAGTAACAGTGTCAACATATTCTTCGCCATCGAACCACGTGCGCGCCACGGTATACCCAACGGCAAGCGGTTCCATCTGCCAGTCAACGCCAGCGGAACCGGTGAGCCACTCAAGGGTATCGCCGGCGTTTTCGGCGAGATAGCGAGCGAGGGCCGGATCTGCCCGGTCACTAGTCTGATCAAGAATATCTTCGTAGAACTCGTCGGCAGTGTAGTCTTTGATGTCGAACTCGAAGCCATACTGCTCAAGGTCAGTCCCAACGGAGGGAACACGGAACGATTCGCTGAATCGAGTGTGTCCGCCCTGATGTTCACGAGGAGCTTTCTCGAGGACGGCAACAGTACGGTCAAGTTCCGCAGCGCGGAGCGCGGTCGCGAGGCCAGCGGTACCACTGCCGACGACAACGATATCGTAATTGTACGTATTACTGTATCCAGGTGCGTTCATTGTGGGATTTTGTTGATGCTTTTGAGTGTTATTCGCCTCGAAGCTTCGACATATTGACTTTATCCGGGATTGTGTTGATGGAATTCACTAAGGCCTTCTTAGCGCGTTCGTGAGAACCATATTCGACAATATTTCCAGTCTGCTCTGACCAGGTCTGCACTTCATCGGTTTGGAGTGCAGCCTTAACACCCTCTGCGAGGGTATCGCGGACATCCGTAGGTGTTTCAGGCGGTAGGAACATGCACCGAGTGAGCTGGCCGATGTAGTCGATGCTTTTGAAACCGGTATCCGACGGGGATGGTGCCTCAGGGAAGACAGAACTCCCCTCACTCGAGAGAATCGAGACAGCCTCGAGATCGCCCGATTCAACGGCACTCTGCGCCGCAGTGTCAGTAGTTGCGACGACAGGGACTTCACCGGAAACAGCCGCTTTGATCGCAGGTCCAGCGCCGTCGTAAGCGACATATTGGTTGTAGTTCAGACCGTAGTCATTCTTCATCACGATAGCAGCGAGGTTAACGATGCCACCGCGTCCAAGCCCTGCGAATTGCTTGAGATCTCCAGACTGGTAACGGTTGACGAGGTCTTTGAGACCCTCAATGTTATGCTCCGGATTCGCAAAGATTCCGTAGGGCGTCCGGGCGTACGTACAGACGGGCATGAGCTTCGTCATATCCCAATCCGGCTGGTGTACCAAGTAGGAGATAGGCGTGGACGGTGGGTTGAATCCACCAAACGTGTATCCATCGGGCTCGGAGCGAAGGATCTCAGCAGCCCCTTTCAGCGAGGCAGCTCCTGGTACGTTTTCGATTGCGATCCCAGAATCCAGTTCGTTGGAAACTTGGGGCATAATCTTCCGAGCGTACGTGTCGGTACCGCCACCCTGACTGAAGGGGACGATATAGGAGATATCTTCACTAGGGTATTCGCCACCGCCACCCTGAAGCTCACTCTGGACCGCACTACAACCTGAGAGTGCTACGGTTCCGGCACCAGCTGCGGCCATAAAGCCACGGCGTGTCATACTGGCATTGGTGTCATGTGCCATGCACCGGACGATTGGGGTTTGACTAATAAGGTTAACGATGATGAGGGTAATGAAGCAGTACTGATTGTATTCACGAGAAGTGACGCTACTGGTACTCTAATCGCAGCTGGAGTTCATTTGTCACGCCCAAGAGGAAGTTCGGAAGCTCAGAGCGGAATCTCTCTCCTTTGATTCGATGTGCAGGTCCCGAGATACTCACGCCACCGATGACGGTGTCGTTACTCAAAACCGGCGCACCAACAGCTCTCAGTCCTCCGATCGACTCCTCGTCACTGACTGCGTATCCTCGGTCGCGTATCTTCTGTAATTCGTCAAAGAGAATCTCCTGGTCTGTGACCGTGTTTTCAGTTAATGCTGGGAGGCCGTGTTGGTCAATAATTTCTGTAACACGACTGTGCGGAAGATGAGCGAGAATAGATTTACCTGCCGAGCTGGCGTGCAAGTTTATTCGCTTCCCAATCCGAGAATCAGCCCGTACAGCATTGTTCCCAATCGCTGTATGGATGTATGTCCCTATACCATGTTCTTCGACGATGAATTGAGCTCGCTCACCGGTTTCTTCGGCTATTTCTTCGATTTTCGGAATCGTTGTTCGAAACTGCTGGTCTCGGATCCGGACGTCTCCACCCTTGTCGAGAAACGCCATCCCCAACTTATAACTTCCGTTCTGTTTGGTGAGGTAGTCTTCGTTTTCAAGCGTCTTGACATACCCATGAACAGTACTCCGCGCGAATCCGACTTCATCGGTGATTTCGCCAATAGTAAGGGCATCTCGTTCTTGAATTACATCAATGATTGCTAGGGCATTTTCAAGCGTCTTGAGAGAGCGACCAGGTTCATTCGGAGGCATATTAGACCATTTCGTCAGGGACGTCAAAAGTGTTCACGATTTGTGAATCCCAAATGGGAGTTACTTCATACTCAGAGAAGCCGAATTGAGTATGAGCGGGGCCAAAGAGGCGTTCACAAAGGGATTCAGACATTGTGAATTATTTCGGAGAAAATAGTGTGGATTAGTCGCGATAGAGACTGCCCTTGAACCATTAAACGGTGGTTAGCGATGGTATTGGTCTATATACGCCCATATTTGCGGATTTACGATATTCAGCCGTGTGAATTATATCATATATGATAAAAGAATATAGTTTTCACCTAATTATCTAAGGAATTTTCCTCGGGGAGAATATTCCATGGTGGTTGAATACGAATCTAACTCGCGCGCGGTATCCATCATGGCCGAGCATAGAGATTGGAACACATCTAATTGGCAAGAATTTCGAGGTGGATAACACCTCTCGAGCACTGATGGGAACTCTCATTTTCCGAAGAACAAACTGTAGTACTGTAATGGAAGATACAAACTCAGTCTGAACCATATAGTTTCGGGGCACTGTCTAGTTAGTGACCTCCTCAACCGGGGTTCGTCCATCGAGCGCTTGAT
>NZ_JAMYJY010000112.1:0-11870 GCF_024136985.1 Haloferax sp. AB510 | reverse complement strand
ACGTGGACTTCCCGGTGGACGGCGAGATGCAGGCCGACACCGCCCTCGTCGAGGAGATGCTGACCGACAGCTACGACTTCGCGGAGCTCGACGAACCGGCGAACGTCCTCGTGTTCCCGAACCTCGAAGCGGGGAACATCGGTTACAAACTCCTCCAGCGTCTCGGCGGTGCTGAGGCCATCGGCCCGATGCTCGTCGGCATGGACAAACCCGTCCACGTCCTCCAGCGCGGCGACGAAGTCAAAGACATCGTGAACCTCGCGGGCGTCGCGGTGGTCGACGCCCAAGAGGAGTAACGCACGCCGAGCGGCGTCGAGCCGCCTCGGCTGGCCGCGACAGCGACCCCGTCGTGTCAGCACGAGAAATTAAATACGTTCAACCGAGTCAGGGAGTATGGTCGAGTTGGGTACGCACACGTCGGCGTCGGAGCGCCGGTTCGCACTCGGGTGGGTCGGGATGGCTATCGTGATGTCACTCGCGGTGGCGGCCATCGATTTCCTCGAACTGCCGTTGCAGACGGTGTACGTGTTCGCAGCGGGCGTAACGCTTCGGGAGGTCATCGGACTGGCGGTCTGGGCACTTCGGCGCTGACGGCGAGGACGCGGTCGACTTCTCACCTCGCGGCGACCACCCTCGTCGCTTTTGTGAGTTCGCCGAGAATATCGAACCATGTTCGACCGACTGCTCTTCCCGACCGACGGGAGTGAGGGCGCCGACGCCGTCCTCGACCACGTCGTCGATATGGCCGACGCCCACGACGCGACCCTCCACCTGCTGCACGTCGCTCCGCCGAAGCCCGAGCGACGCCCGAACCTGCGCGACGAGGGAGACGAAGGCGACGGAGCGGCAGGCGAGCGCCGCCGAACCGATGGCGAGCGGTTCGTGAGCGACGCCGCGGCCCGCGCATCCCAGTCCGACGCGGGGGTCGTGACGAGCGTCGAACACGGCGAGCCGTATCGGGTCATCACCGAGTACGCCGCCGAACAGGACGTTGACCTCGTCGTCATGCCGACCCACGGGCGGACGGGGCTGAGCCGCCTGCTCCTCGGGAGCACCACCGAGCGCGTCGTCCGGCGGTCAGACGTGCCCGTACTCACTATCCGACCGGACGCGGCGACCGACCTCGCGTACCCCTACGCCGACGTGCTGACGCCCACGGACGGGAGCGCCTGTGCGACCGCGGCGGTCACGTTCGGCAGCGAGTTGGCGGCGGCGACCGACGCCGCGCTCCACGCGGTCTCGGTCGTCAACGTCGCCGCCTTCGGCGCGGACATCCGCGGGCCGCTCCTCATCGACGAACTCGAAGAGCGGGCGAGCGACGCGGTCGAACAAGCGGGCGACGTGGCGGCCGCTGCGGGCGTCGAGACGGTCCGCGAGTCCGTCGGCCGCGACGTGTCGATTCACCACGGCATCCTCGCGTACATCGACGAACACGACGTTGACCTCGTGGTGATGGGCACCCACGGCCACACGGGCTTTGACCGATACATGCTCGGGAGCGTCGCCGAGAAACTGGTCCGGACCTCGCCGGTGCCGGTGGTGACGGTCAGAGAGCCACGAGACGAGTAGGTCGGGGCGTCGGGCGTCGGCCCGCAGTCGGCGGCGGCGGACGCCGGCCGCTTCCGCCCGTCAGTTCCGAAGCAGGCTCGTGACGCCCGCGGTCTCGGCGATAATCCACCCGACGAAGACGAGATACGCCGCGCCGAGCGCGTAGCACTCCAGCCGCGAGAGCGACAGGTCAGTTCGGAGCAGGCCGAACAGCAGGACGGTCGCCAGCGTCAGCACGCCCAGCATGGGGACGGCGACGGCGAAGTCGACCGGGACGCTTCCGACGATGAGGACGCCCACGGGGATGGCGACCAGCAGGTCGAACGTGTTCGACCCGAGGACGTTGCCGAGGCTCGTCGCGCTGTTGCCGTCGGCGGCCGAGCGGACGCTGACGAGCGTGTCGGGGAGGCTCGTCGCAGCGGCGACGATAGTGACCCCCGCGAGGAACGTCGGGACGCCGAACGTCCCGCTGAGCGATTCGACGCTCCCGACCAGTTGCTCGACGCCGATGAGAATGACGAGGAGGCCGCCGAGCAGGCGCGCCCACTCCCGGCCGATGCCGTCGGCGACGCCCGCCTCCTCGCTTTCGTACTCCGAAACGTCCTGCCACTGGATGAACAGGTAGAGGCCGTAGAGGAGAAGCGGAATGAGCGCTACCGGGCGGGTGAGCTCCCCCGTCAGCGCCGAGCCGTCGGGCGCGGGGAAGTAGATGACCGCCAGCGAGAAGGTGACGACGAGCGTGGCGACGGCGACCATGTAGAACTGCGCCTCCTTGTAGACGACCAGCCGACTCGTTTCGAGGTCGCCATCGGTGGCGAGCCCCGACAGCGCCGGAATCACGAGGATGTTGAAGATGGCCGAGCCGACGATTGCGCCGACGCCCATGTCGAAGACGCCCGCGGTGGCGGCGATGGCGACGCTGGCGAACTCGGGAAAGCTCGACCCGAGGGCGACGATGATTGAGCCTTGGACGACCGCGGGAAGCCCGTAGTACGCCGCGAGGTGGTCGGCGGACTCTTCGAGCCAGCCGCTGCCGATCCAGATGAGGCCGGTCGTCAGGAGAATCACGACGACGTTCGCGAGCGGCGACGACGGGACGAGACTGCCGAGGACCATTGGTACTCCCTTTCAGCGACGCGGAAAAAGAACCCACCGACACGGGGTGGTCGCGCGCGACGGGTTCGGCCAGTGGCCCGTTGCGTCGTCGGCTGTCAGTCGTCGCCGTGGGCCGACTCGGGCGTGAACGTGACGCCGCCGATTTCGATTTCGTCGGGGACGCGGTCGGTGTCGTGCGCGCCGACCGGAGGGAGGTTCGCGTCGGCCGCGGGCGACGCGTCGAGGTCGGTCGCGGTCGCGATTGTCTCCATCTCGCCGTCAGCCTCGCGGGCGTCCTGGTCGATGCGCATCGAACAGAACTCGACGCCGCACATCGAGCAGAAGCGCGCCTCTTTGTAGTTGTCGCCGGGGAGCGTCTGGTCGTGGTACGACCGCGCCCGCTCGGGGTCGAGCGCGAGGTCGAACTGCCGCGTCCAGTCGAACTCGTAGCGGGCCTCCGAGAGTGCGTCGTCCCAGTCGCGCGCGCCGGGGAGGTCGTTCGCAACGTCGGCCGCGTGAGCGGCGATTCGGTAGGCTGCGAGCCCCTCGCGCACGTCCTCGCGGTCGGGAAGCCCGAGGTGTTCTTTCGGCGTGACGTAACACAGCATCGCCGCGCCGGCGCGGCCCGCCTCGGTCGCGCCGATGGCGCTCGTGATGTGGTCGTAGCCCGGTGCCACGTCGGTGACGAGCGGCCCGAGGACGTAGAACGGCGCGCCGTCGCAGACGTCCTGCTGGCGCTCGACGTTGTCGGCGATTTGGTCCATCGGGACGTGGCCGGGGCCCTCGACCATCACCTGCACGCCGTAGTCCCACGCGGTTTGCGTGAGTTCGCCCAGCGTGTCGAGTTCGGCGAACTGCGCGTCGTCGCCGGCGTCGGCCAGACAGCCGGGTCGGAGGCCGTCGCCGAGCGAGAACGTCACGTCGTGTTCGGCGAAGATGTCGCAGATGTCCTCGAACGCGACGTACAGCGGGTTCTGCTCGCCGTGTTCTTCCATCCACTGGGCGAGGATGGAGCCGCCGCGGGAGACGATGCCCGTCTTCCGGCCGTCGGTAAGCGGGAGGTGCTCCATCAGCACGCCCGCGTGAATCGTCATGTAGTCGACGCCCTGTTCGGCCTGTTTCTCGATGACGTCGAGGAGCAGGTCACGGGTGATCTCTTCGGGGCTATCGACGCGCTTGACCGCCTCGTAGATGGGGACGGTGCCGATGGGGACCGGCGAGTACGCGACGTTCGCCTCGCGAATCTCGTCGAGGTTCGACCCCGTCGAGAGGTCCATCACCGTGTCCGCGCCGTAGTGGACTGCGGTGTGGAGCTTCTCCAACTCTTCTGTGAGGTCGCTCGTCGTCTCGCTGTTGCCGATGTTCGCGTTGACCTTCGTGGCGAACTCGCGGCCGATAACCATCGGGTCGAGCGAGTCGTGGTTGCGGTTCGCGGGGACGACCGCCTGCCCCTCGGCGACCTGTTTCCTGACGAACTCGGGGTCGCGGTGCTCGCGCTCTGCGACGCGTTCCATCGCAGGGGTGACGCGTCCCTCTCGGGCGTGTTGGAGTTGCGTTGACGCCATTGATTACCTAGTGATACAACTAGCTAATAACAGTTGTGACAGCCGCGGGTCGCACGACTCCGCCGAGAGAGCGTCCGCCGACTTACTGGGTGACCAAGACGATTCCGACGACCGCGAACGCGATTCCCGTGAGTTTCGTGAGTGTGACGTTCTCTCCGAGAACGAGTATTCCGAGGACGGCCGCGACGACGAAGTACATCGCACCGAGCGTGGAGACGACTGTCGTCGACCCACGCGTGAACCCGATGTACATCGAGATGAGACCGATCCCGGTGAACAACCCGGCCACGCCGGCGAGTAGTCCCCCTCTCGCCGTGACTGTGAGCGATGCGTCTGAAACGATGATGAAGCCGAACGCGAGAAGCGCCGCGACGAGATACGAGATCGCGGCGGCGGTCCTCGGGTCGATGGACTCCGACGCGGCGTTGCCTACAATGATCCAAATCCCCCACGTCACCATCGTAATCAGGCCGAACAACACAGCCGAGTCCATCTCAGGGAGTCCCATCGCCGGCGCTTCCCCCGCGAATCAAAAGAAATCGGACCTCCATTATCGTCGGTGTATATATGGGGTGGATAGACGTGTTCGGAGAACTGGACGTTGAGGCGCACCGTTTGGGGGCGTTCGGACAATTTCGACAGCCTGAGCGAGAGTCACGTCAGGCCGCCGCGCCGACCTACTCCAGCGGGACGAACGGAATCGTCGCGCGCTGACCGGCGGCGTAGTCGAGGACCGAGGACTGCGACCGCCCGTCGGGCGTGACGAGGTCGGCGAGGAGCGGCGCGGCGTCGACCGCGCCCGCCTTCGCGCCGCCGAAGATGTACTCGCCGGCCGTCTCCGCGACTGGGCGGAGCGACCCCCGGTCTTCGGACTGGACCGCGGCGACGACTTCGAGGTCGGCGGCGTCGACGCCGTCGAAGGCGGCCCGGTCGAGCGTCAGCGTGACGGTGTTCGCGTCGGTATCGACCGCCTCGCCGAGCGTGACCGCGCTCCCCTCGGCATCGGTGAGCGCCGCGCCGGTTGCGTCGACGGCGCTCTTGGTGAAGCCGCTGAGTTCGAGGCGGTAGTGCCACGGCGCGTCGAACGTCACGTTCGCCCCGAGGTCGTCGAGGCTCTCGTCAGTCCCGCCCTGCAGTTCGGGGTCGCGCACCCACAGGAGGAACAACTGCGGCGAGAAGCCCCGACTGCTCCCGAAGGCGTTGTAGAGGTTCTCCACCTCGAAGCTGAACTGGTATCGGCTCGGCGTCTGTTCGACCGTGACCGACCGGAGGTCGAACGCCCCGTCTTCGAAGGCCGCGTTCGTCGGATAGATGTACCCGCCGGGGCCGTGGTCGTCTCCAGACGAGTCGGCGAGGTCGGCGACCGTCTCGGGCGGCCTCACCGCCACCGTCTCGTCGGCCAGCGTCTCGCCGTCCGCCGTCACGACGGTGACCTCGTACTCGCCGGGCGTCTCGATTGTGTACGAGAGCTCGTCCCGCGCGTCGGTCGTCCCCGGTCCGAACCGCACGTTCGAGGTCGCGGCGAGGTCGCCGTCGACGACGAGACGGATGGTCGTCCCGCCGATGTAATCGCCGTCGTTCGACCCCGTCGCGGTCACGAACGACTCGCCGACGAACGGGTCGTCGCGCACCTCGACTGCGACCTCCTGTTCGGGTCGCCGGTACCGCGGCAGTCGCGCGAGGTCGTCGTTCGTGGCCGGCCGGAGTCGCATCGCGGTGCCGCCGGTCTCGACCATCGACGCGAGGACGGTCGTGTCCGCGGTGACGATTGCCTCGTCGACGCGGACGGCGTCGAGGTTCGAGTCGTACGCCGCGTCGATGCCGTCGGAGTAGAGTTCGAGGACGTACGCTCCCTTGGTGTGACCGCGGCCGTTCGACCCGCCGTGGCCGCCGTTCCGGTTCTTGGTGTGGCCCTTGCGTTCGCCCGGTGCGTCGTCGAGGAAGTCCAACGGCACATCGAGGGCGCGGCCGTTTCCGTCGGTCATCGCGCCGACGAACCACTCGTCGTCGTGCTGTCGCGCGACCACCGAGTACGAGCCGATTTCGGCGTCGATGACGCGGGTGTCGCTCCACGGCCCGGCCGGGACCGACTCGACGAAGTCGAAGGCGTCGACGGTCGGGCCGAGCGTCGGGTCCGTCTCCGGGTCCGGCATTGGCTCGCCGGTCCGCGTGACGGCGACGGAATCGAGGTTGAATCCGCCCGTGTCGCCATCGCCGAGTCGAACCGCGAGCTCGTTGTCTCCCGCCGACAGCGACACCGGCGTCGAAACCGCGTTCCAGTCGTCCCAGTAGTCGGTCGGCGGAAGCGTCACCTGTCCCTGATCACTCCCGTCGACCAGCACCGTGACGGTTCGCGGCGTCCCCTCGGGGACGGCGTTGTTCTCCCCGTCGCTGGCGTACCGGAGGTGGAGGTCGTACGTCGCGTCTTCGGCCACGCTCTCGACGGTCCACGAGAGCCCTGCGCCGGCGTCGACGGTGTTGGGGTCGACCGGGACGTACCTGCCTCCCTGCGCGCCCGCCCACCGCGCGGCGGTCGAAACGCCCGCTAAGTCCGCGTACTCGGCCTGCGCCACGTCGCCGACGCCGACCGTGGCGTTCCGGTCGGCGAGGTACGAACTCGGGAGGTCGGCGACCATCTGGAGGCCGCTGAAGTACGTCGGATACATCGCCAGTTGTTTGGCTCGCGTCGTCTCGATGCCTCCGGACCCGGAGTCGGTGTCGAAGATTCCGGGGGTGTACTCGACGGGGCCGCCGAGCATCCGGGTGAAGGGGAACGTCACGTGGTGGGAGGGGTCGACGTAGCCGAAGGCGTCGTACTCCTGTCCGAGGACGCCCTCGCGGGTCATGACGTTGGGGAAGGTCCGCCGTTCGCCGGTCGGCTTGAGCGGCTCGTGGACCTCCAGCATCTGCCGGTGTTTGGCCGCCTCGCGGTAGACTAACCGGTGGTGGTTCACGAGCGGTTGGCAGTGGTGGTTGTACGTCTCCCCGTCGATGGTGACGCCGCTGTCCGCGACGTACCCCGTCTTTATCGAGTTGATGCCGAGGTCGTCGTAGAAGGCGAACGGACTCGACTCGCCCGTGAGTTGCGACTCGTAGTTCGAGACGTTGCCCGCGGTCTCGTTGTGGGCGGTCATCGCCACCGGCGGGTCGAGACTGCGGCCGTACGCTGTCACCGCCTCGATGTCGAAATCGGGGTAGGACTTGTCGAAGTCCATCGCGCTGCCGTCGCCGGGATAAGTGCGCCAGCCCTCGTTCCACCCCTCCACGAGGACGCTTGGAACGCCGTGTTCGCTGGCGAAGTCCATGTACCGCTTCATGCGCTTCGTCTGCGCCCCGTGGTTTCCGGTCTGCGGACCCTGATACTGCCAGTCGGCGCGCCCGGTTATCATGAGCCACCAGACGCCGAGGAACTTCTGCGGTTCTATCCAGTCGGTCCCCTGCGGGAAGTCCGCGGGGTCGCGCGGCTCGTTGAGATTCACGACGAGCGTCGATTCGACGAGGTCGCCGGGACTCGACCCGACCTGCAGCGTCCGCCACGGCGTCGCGTGCGGCGCGCTCGCGGTCACTTTCGTCCCGTCGGGAAGCGGCGCGAGCGTCGAGCGGAAGGTGGTCGCCCCCGCCGAGACGGGTTCAACCGCCATCGCCGCGTAATCGACGAGGCTCGCCTCGTGGACGCTCAGATAGAGGTCGTCGTCGGCTCGCATCGTCATTGGGGTGTGCGCGCCGCCGAACGAACTCTCGTCGCCGATGTCGCTCAGCGGGGTCCGATCGTGGGCGTACTCGTAGCTGTTGAAGTCGTTTTCCACCCACCACGTGGTGAAGTCGCCGGCGAACGCGAACTCCGTTCGCTCGCTCGTGACGACGAAGTCGCCGAAGCCGGACGCCTCGGGAAAGACGTAGCGGAGACCGATGCCGTCGTCGAAGGCGCGGATTGCGACCGTGACGGTTCGCTCCGGCGCGGTGGTCTCCGCGAGACCGACGCGGAGTTCGTTGTAGTGCTCGCGAATCTCGTCGTACTGCCCCCACACGGGCGACCAGCGCTCGTCGACCGTCGACCGCTCGGTACCGGTGACGGCGAGGTCGGTCCCGAACGCCGGCTGGTCCGCGAACTCGAAGCCGAGCGCCGACGGTTCGACGACGGGTCGGCCGTCGGACGTGACCGCGTAGGTCGGCGTCCCGTTCGAGACGTCGACCCGGACGACGAGTGAGCCGTCGGGTGACGAGACTGTTTGTACGGGGCCGTCGTCGTCGTTCGAGACGGTGGCGGCGACCCCGTCGGGAACGTCGAGTGTGTACGACGTCGCCGCGGCCAACGACGTGAGACCACCGAGGAACTGTCTCCTACTGAACTCCGACTCGTCAGAGATTATATGAGATTGTTCATCAAACATTCTGGGAAAATCGTTATTCTATAACGAATAAAAATCTTGTTGCCGCCTCGATCGTTGACACTCGTGAGGCGACTCGAACGCTGCCGGTCACTCAGAAACAGTCGTGAGAAGACGGAGACGCACGCGAGCGCCGCGACTGGCCCGACGCGTTCAGGCCTCGTAGCCCGCGTACTCCATCAGTTTCGCGAAGATGTCGGTGTCCATCGCCTCCTTGTAGACGACGCCGCCGAGCATGCCGCCGGGGTAGAAGTTCCCGTTCATGACGTGGTTGACCTTGTGGCAGTGCATGAGGTAGATGCCGGGTTGGGCGTCAGCCGTGAACTCTATCGTGTGGCGCTCTGCGGGCGCGATGTTCGTCACGTCCATGTCGTGGCGGGCGGCCTCGGGGACGACGCCACCGTCCTTTTCGACGACTTGGAAGCGGTGGTTGTGGATGTGCATCGGGTGGCTCATGTAGCCCGCGTTGACGTAGTGAATGCGGACGGTGTCGCCCTGTTCGACGATGATTGGCGAGCCGTCTTCGGGGTGGAGCGTCCGCGGCGCGCTCTTCCCGTTGACGGTGAACACGTCCGGCTTCCGGTTCCGGGGGTCGTAGCTCACGTTCTCGCCGGCCATCTGCCGAGGGAGCCGCGAGTCCCAGTCGCGGACGGTCATGAAGTACTCCCTGTCGGCCGGTTCGTACCCCTTCGGGTCGACGCGGAGGATGCCGTACATCCCCATCTCGATGTGCCGGTGGGTCTGGTAGTGGCAGTGGTAGAGGTGCGTCCCGGGGACGTTCGCCGGGATGGTGTAGGTGTGTTTCTCGCCGGGGTCGACGCGGATGCCCGTCGTCGTCGGCACGCCGTCGTCCTTCCAAGCCTTGCGGACGCCGTGGAAGTGGACCGTGTGCGGGCGCATCCCGTCGGTGTTGTCGAGCGTGACTTCCATGTCGTTGCCCTCGGTCGTCCGGAGAATCGGTCCGGGGACGCTCGGCTTCCCGTCGTCGGCGCTGAACGCCCACACCTGCGGGAGTTCGACGGGCCCGCCCATCGTTTCGAGGGGGTGGGCCGCGTGGCGCGCCGGCGCGCTCTTGAGGGTGACTTTCCCGCCCTGCTCGTCGACCTGCACGACCTCCGGCGGACTGGTGTACGGCAGCGCCGACTCGCTCGTCTGGGCGACCGTCGTCTCGTCCGCGCCGACGGCGGCGTTACCGTCGCCGTTCGTGGGCGCTGCGCACCCCGCGAGGCCGAGCGCTCCGACGCTCCCCGTTGCGGCGAGGAATTCGCGACGCGACACCGTCGAACCGGGTGCACCGACGTAGTTGCTCATTACAGTCGGTCGTTGCCCCGGGGGATGGAATACCGTCTCGCCGGTTCCCGCCAGTCAGGAGTTCTCCGAACATGTTCGGCGCGGCCGATACGTACCGGGCGGGGGAACAGTCGAGTCGGGTGTGCCAGCCCGAATCGACGGCCATCGGTTCGACTGCACCGACGCTGGCACCCCACGACTTTCATACGTCCCGGAGGCGTATCGGGAGCCGAACCGACGGCGCGCGGGTCGCCGCCGAGCAACCCAAGTCTACGCAGATGTCGACGAATCCACTCTCAGACGCGCTCGAACCGGACTTCGAGACGGTGTTCGACGCCCTCACCAGCACGCAGTGTCGCGCCGTCCTCAAGCGACTCGACGGGCCGATGACCGCCTCGGACATCGCCGCCGCGTGCGACCTCCCGCGCTCGACGGTGTACCGGAAGCTCGAACAGATGGTCGAGGCGGGGCTCTTGGAGAAACGCGACCGCGGCCGCGACGCCGCCCGCTACGCGCTCGGCTTCGAAGAGGTGGTCGTGACACGCGAACCGGGCAACCTCTCGCTTTCGGTGTCGTCGCCGTCGCGGTCGGCCTCGGACCAACTCTCGACGATGTGGTCGGCCGTCAGCGACCAGGCCGACGACTGAGGGCTAGATCGTCGCGTCGTCTCGCGTGAGAAACGCCTTCATGACTTTCCCTTCCGCCCGGTGGAGCTTCTCGCTCGTCGTCGATTTCGCCAGCCCGACGGCCTCGGCGAGCCCGGTGAGCGTGCACGTCCGCGGCGTGTCGTAGTAGCCCTCGGCGACCGCCGTCTCGAGGAGGGCGTACTGGTCGTCGGTGAGCAGCGATTCCGTGTCTATCGACTGATGGATTGAGACGAGGTCGAACGGGATACCGAACTGGGTGAGCTGTTCGCCCAGCTCCGAGAGGTTCTCCCGCGGCGCGGTCACCTCGACTGTCACCTCGCTGTCGACGATGGTGATAGGCAGTTCCAGCGGGATTCCCACCTCGCTGAGCGTGAGAATCAACAGCGGTTCGGTCGTCTCGAACTGCACCAGCGCGCGCTCCGGCTGGGCTTCGAGAATCGTCACCGAGACGACCGAGTCGTACTCGTCGATGGTGGTGACGACCGGCTCGATGTCGGCCGCCCGTATCTCGACGAGGCCGACACCCGTCTCGTCGGCCGGCATCGCCGCGAGGACGGTGAACTCGGCGTCCGGATAGCGGCCCGAGAGGTCGGAAACCCAGACCTGCTCGGGGAGCGTGATGGAGAGTGTTGCCCGGGGCATCGGTAGTGAAACGAACTCGTCCCCGACGGACAAAGGTAGTTCCGAACATGTTCGGCTCTCGACCGCGGTTCGGGAACCACCGAGACGGGCTTTTCACCAGAACCCCGACCGTCGAGTGTCGAGCGGGGTGGGTCCACCGCCTCGCCGCACTCAATCATGAGTTCGAACGATTCCACATCTCCGACGCTCGGCCGGCGAACCGTACTTCGACTCCTCGGCGGCGCGGCCGTCTCCACCACCGCGCTGGGAGGCGTCGCCGACTCCGCGCGAGCGCAGTCGGGGACCGACCTCGACTCGTGGTTCGCACAGACCTCGAACTACGAGGGGGTGGTGGACGAGACGGGGAGTTCGACGGTGACGGTGACGGTGGGCGCGCAGGCAAACGGCGGCGCGTTCGGATTCGGCCCGGCCGCCGTTCGGGTCGACCCCGGAACGACCGTGGTCTGGGAGTGGAACGGCAAGGGCGGTTCCCACGACGTGAGCGCGGCGGACGGGTCGTTCGCGAGCGACCTCGTCGGCGACGCGGGCCACACGTTCGAGCAGACGTTCGACGCGGCAGGCGTCTACAAGTACGTCTGTACGCCGCACAAGACGCTCGGAATGAAGGGGGCAATCGTCGTCGGCGACGCCGGCGGTGCGACCGCGACCGAGGCGGCGACTCGGCGGGCGGGGACGACTCGGCGGCGTCCGCCGAG
>NZ_JAMYJY010000111.1:0-11908 GCF_024136985.1 Haloferax sp. AB510 | reverse complement strand
CCTCGCGCGCTGGCGCGGCGAGGCCGACCGTGACGGCCGCGAACTCGGCGTCACCGTCGAGAGCGTCGTGGACGAACTCGCCGCGGCCGCGAACCTCGTGCAGGGCGAGGGCGACGGCGGCACGCCCGTCGTCGTCGTCCGCAACTTCGAGTGGGGCGACCACGGCGAAAGCGACGCCCACTTCCGCGACATCGACGGCGACTTCGTACGACAGGCGCTCCGCGAGTGGCGCTACGACCCCTGACGACTCGCTTCACCATTCCACGCTCACACCATGCTCGGACTCGAACTCACCCCGGAACATCCGGTCGACGATCTCGTCGAACTGGGCACGCAGGCGGAACGCGAGGGCTACGACTCCCTGTTCGTCTCGTGCCACTACAACAACCGCGACCCCTTCGCGGTCCTCGCGCGACTCGCGGCCGAGACCGACGACATCCGCCTCGGCCCCGGCGTCGCCAACCCCTACGAGCTACATCCCGTGACGCTCGCCGGCAAGGTGGCCACCGTCGCCGAGGCCTCGGGCGGCCGCGGCCTCCTCGGTATCGGCCCCGGCGACCCCTCAACGCTCCGCAACCTCGGCCTCGAAGACGAGCGCGGCCTCCGGTCCGTCTTGGAGGCGTTCAAAGTCGCACAGCAGCTCTGGGACGGCGAGCGCGTTACCCACGACGGCACCTTCGAGGCGACCGACGCCGGCCTCAACTTCGACGTGCCCGGCGAGGTGCCGGTGTACGTCGGCGGCGAGGGCCCACACATGTGTCGCATGGCCGGCAAGCACGCGGACGGCCTGCTGTTCAACGGCTCGCACCCCGACGACCTCGCGTGGGCCAGAGAACAGGTCGATATCGGCGTCGAGGACCGCCCCGACTCGCGCGGCGAGTTCACCCTCGCCGCCTACGCCAGCGTCTCCGTCTCGGAGGACGCGGACGCGGCCCGCGAGGCCGCCCGCCCGCCGGTCGCGTTCATCGCCGCGGGGGCGGCCCCGCCGGTCCTCGACAGACACGGCATCGACGCCGACCGCGCGAGCGACATCGGCGAGAAGATTTCAGCCGGCGCGTTCTCCGAGGCGTTCGGCCTCGTCACGCCGGCGATGATAGACGCCTTCTCGATGGCCGGCACGCCGGACGACGTTGCCGATCAGATGGACGCGGTGCTCGAACACGCTGACGGCGTTGTGGTCGGGTCGCCGATCGGACCCGACCTCGAAGAAGCGATTACTCTCGCTGCGGCGGCTTACCGGTCGACGAACCGACGCCGATAAGTCCGAGTTCCGCGCCGATTGCGCCGAGGGTGACGTAGGCGAACGCGCCGACGGCGAGGAGGATGAAGATGTTGCCGAAGAGGAAACTCACCGTGGAAAGCGGGTCGCTCAGCGCCACGTCGGCGAAGGTCACCACCAGTTCGAGGACGCTCGTGAGGAGCGCGATGACGAAGTCCGTGAGTGTTGCCATGCGCGACTCTCGGGAGTCGGGGGTATTGATTGTGTGGGTTTCGCACGGCGCTCACGCGACCGGTAAAACTCGCCTCGCCCCGCGGTTCGCGGCGGCCGTCCACCACGCCGCTCGGTCGGCACCGATAAGGACCGCGCCCGCGGACGCTGAGTCATGCCGAACCGCTCGCTCGACGACTTCGCCGGCGGCGACGACGCCGCGGCTACGGACGCCGAGACAACCTCGGACACCGAATCAACTTCGGATGCCGAATCAGCTTCGGACCCGACTCCTGCCGACGATGTTGACGACTCACCCGATGCCGGCGACACCGATGCCAACGATACCGACGACCGCGACGTGAGCACACTCGCTACCTATCGGTGGACACCCGAGGCCGCGGCGTGCCCCCGGTGCGGCGAGTCGGTGCAAAAGCGGTGGCTCGACGGCGACGAGTACGTCTGTTTGGACTGTAAGGACTGGTAGCGGCCGGGCGCGCAACGCTAGTCGCTATCTGGTAACTATTTCTGTCCGAGCCACCGCGCCACTTCGAACGACTCCGTCGGGGTGGCTCGGCAACGTTGCTCCCGCTGAGGCCTCCCCCGAGCCCTACCCGAGCCCTACCCGAGCCGACCGCTTCGCCGGCCGAAGCCGCGGACGAACGTCTTCTCGTCGATGGCGAGCACCGTCGGCCGACCGTGCGGGCAGGTGTAGGGCGTCTCGCACGAGCCGAGTCGCTCGACTAACCGCGCGGCCTCGTCGTCTCCGAGGTCGTCGCCGGCTTTTATCGACGGATGGCACGCGAGGTCTTTGAGCAGCGCCGTCCGCGGGTCGGCGTCGTCGCCGGTGGCGACGTCGGCCACCACGTCCGCGAGGCGTCCGGGGCGAACGGCCGGCCGAGCGGCGCGGGCACGGTTTCGACGCGGTAGGTTCCGGACCCGCTCCCGCCGCCGAACTCGGCGACGCGGAAGCCCAGTTGCTCCACGAGGTCGCGGTTCGCGTCGAGGAGCGCCGCGTCGGTTGGCGACAGCGAGACGGTCGCCGGCGGGTCGACGGAGACGGCGTCGATACCCGCCGACTCGACGGCCTCGCGGAGTCGCTCGTAGTTGATGCGCTCGTGGGCCGCGTGCTGGTCGACGACGAGGAGTTCGTCGTCGGCCTCACAGAGCAGGTACAGACCGCGGAAGCGCCCGATGACGCGGAGGTCGTCGAACACCGACGCGGCCTCGACGGGCGCGAGCGAGCTATCGAGGTCCATCGCCACCTCGCCGCTCCGGCGGAGGTCGGCCGTCGAGAGCGCGTCGCGGACGCTCGCCTCGACCGCCTCGGCGACCGCGTCGGCGTCTCTGAATCCCACCTCGTCCTTCGCGGGGTGGACGTTATGGTCGACCCACGCGGGCGGCAGGCGGAGTCGGACGACGCCGACCGGTTCGCGCCCGTCGGGCAGGAGCGTCCCATAGCCGTCGGCGACCGCCCGGCGAAGCCGCGGTTCGGCGAGGGCGCGGCCGTTGACCGAGACGTGGACGTGGTCGCGTCGGGAGCGCGTCACTTCGGGGTGACAGAGCGCGCCGTCGACTTCGACCGTGGCCGTCTCGCCGGCGGCCGAGACCTCCCGCGACGCGTCGAACGTCGAGGCGTGGCTCGCGGCGTCGCGGCCGTACACCGCCAAGAGCGCGTCGGCGAAGCGGTCGGTACCGGGCGTCGTGAGCGTCTCCCGGCCGTCGTGTCGCAGGACGAACCGCACGTCCGGCCGCGTGAGCGCGTAGCGGGTGACGACCGCCGAGACGCGGGCGAACTCGGCTTTCGGCGAGGCGAGCGACTTCTTCCGCGCCGGCCGGTCGGAAAACAGGCCGGTCACTTCGACGGTCGTCCCACGCGCTCGACCCGCCGGCGAAACGGTCTTTCCGTGTTCGCCGCCCGTCACCTGCTCGCCGCCGTCAACGACGACTCGAGTTCCGCGCGGGCCGCCGTCGTTCGTCGTCAGTTCGAGGTGGGCGGCGGCCGCGGCGATGCTCGGCAGCGCCTCGCCCCGGAAGCCGAGCGTCTCGACGGTTTCGAGGTCGCCGGCCGCCGAGAGTTTGCTCGTCGTGTGTCGCTCGACCGCGAGCGCGGCGTCGGCCTCGGCCATCCCGCGACCGTCGTCGGCGACGCGGATTCGCTCGGTCCCGTCGCCGCCGACCTCGATTTCGACGGTCTCAGCGCCGGCGTCAAGGGCGTTTTCGACCAGTTCGATCACGACGCTCGCGGGCCGAGCGACGACCTCGCCGGCGGCGATTTTCGAGCGCGTCTCCGGGTCGAGTCGGCGAATCATTCGAGCGTTCCTTTGAGGTCAGACAGGAGGTTCAGCGCCTCCAGCGGCGTGGTGTCCGCGAGGTCGGCCTCGCGGAGCGCCTCGGCGACGGCTTCGAGTTCGGGGGTCGGTTCGGCCGCCGCGGCCGTTGCGTTCGTCGCGGTCGTCGCGGTTGGCGCGTTTGCCGCGGTCCCCTGGTTCTGGCGCTCGCTCTTCCCGTGGCCGTTCTCCAACCCATCGACGTAGGCGGCCAGCGTGCCGTCTTCGGCAGTTTCATCGGCTTCGCCGTTCGCGGCGGCGACGCCGTCTGCGTCGGCGTCGTCCGCGATTCCGGCGTCGGTCTCATCCACGAGGTCCCGAGCGCGTGCCACCACGCTCGCCGGCACGCCAGCCAACTGCGCCACTTCGACCCCGTAGGACGACGACGAGGGGCCGTCGGCGACGCTGTGGAGGAACGTGACCTCGCCGTCGCGCCGCGCGGCGGTGAAGTGAAGGTTGAACACGCCCTCGCGGTCGTCGGCCGCGTCGGTGAGGTCGTGGTAGTGGGTCGCAAACAGCGTCGTCGCGCCGACCTCGTCGTGGAGGAACTCGGTGGCCGCGCGGGCGATGGCGAGGCCGTCGGCGGTGGAGGTCCCCCGGCCGACCTCGTCGAGGAGGACGAGGGAGTCGCCGGTGGCGTTGTGGAGGATTTCGGTCAGTTCGCTCATCTCGCGCATGAACGTGGACTGGCCGCCCGCAATGTCGTCGGACGCGCCGATGCGGGTGAACACGCGGTCGAGGACCGGCAGTCGGGCCGATTTCGCGGGGACGAAACTCCCGACCTGTGCGAGGACGCAGACGAGCGCGACCTGCCGCATGTACGTCGATTTGCCGGACATGTTGGGGCCGGTGACGAGGGCGACGCTCCCCCGCGGGAGGTCGGCGGGGTTCGGGACGAACTCGTCCTGTGCGCGCTCCACGACGGGGTGTCTGCCGCCGTCGATTCGGATGCCGCCGGTCTCGTCGCCCGCGTGGAACTCGGGGCGGGCGTAGTCGTTCGCGACCGCAACGTCCGCGAGCGTTCGGAGCACGTCGAGGTCGGCGAGCGCGTCGGCGACGGCCTGAATCCGGGCCGACTCGGTCGCCACGTCGGCGCGCACCTCACAGAACAGGTCGTATTCGAGGGCGTCGGCGCGGTCCGAGGCGCGGAGAATCTCGTCCTCGCGCTCCTTCAGTTCGGGCGTGTAGAACCGCTCCGAGTTCTTCAGCGTCTGGCGGCGCTGGTAGTCGTCGGGGACGCGGTCGAGGTTCGGGTTCGTCACCTCGATGTAGTAGCCGTGGACCTGATTGTAGCCGACTTCCAGCGAGTCGATGCCGGTGCGCTCCTGCTCGCGGGCTTCGAGGTTCGACACCCACTCGCGCCCCGCCTCGGCGGTGCCGCGGATGTCGTCTAACTTCGCGTCGAAGCCGTCGGCGATGACGCCGCCGTCGGTAATCTCCTGCGGCGGGTCGGAGACGACCGCGTCGCCGACGAGGTCGCGCACGTCTTCGAGTTCGTCCAGCGAGTCGCGGAGCTCCGCGAGGAGGGCGGAATCGGTTCCGGCGAGCGCCTCGCGGAGCTTCGGAACCCGGTCGAGCGTCGTCTTCAGGGAGCGCAGGTCGCGGGCGTCGGCGCGCTCGCGGGAGACGCGGGCGACCAGCCGTTCGAGGTCGTACACCGACGAGAGGTGCTCTCGGAGGTCGGCGCGGGCGAGTGCGTCGTCGCAGAGGGCGCCCACGGCGTCCAGTCGGGCCTCGATTCGGTCGCGGTCGACGAGCGGGCGGCGGAGCCACGCCTCCAGTCGGCGTCGGCCGAGCGCGCAGGCCGTCTCGTCGAGGACCGAAAACAGCGTGCTCCCCGCGCGGCGCTCCGTGACTCGAACAGTTCGAGGCTCCGGATGGCCGTCGCGTCGAGTTGGAGGAACTCGCGGGGGTCGAACCGCGTGACGCGGGTGACGTACGCCAGTTGCGAGTCGCCCTGGGCGTACTCGGCGTAGGCGAGCGCCGCGCCGACCGCCCGGAGTTCGGCGTCCGATTCGACCACGGCGTCCGGCTGGGGCGCGTAGGCCGACAGCGTCTCGCGGGCGGCGTCGGCGTCGAACGCGTCCGGTTCGAACGGCGTCTCCATCGGGTCGAACGAGAGGTCCGGGAGGCCGCAGTCGGGGCCGACGACGAGTTCGGCGGGCGCGAGGCGCTCCAGTTCTTCGAGCGCCAGCGCGCGGTCGGCCCCGGTGACGAGGCACTCGCCGGTCGAAACGTCCACGACGGCGAGTCCGTAGGTGTCGGTGTCGCCCTCGGCGTCGCTGTCGCTGCTCCCGCCGTCGCCGCCACCTCGGGCGACCGCGCCGAGATAGGTCGCCCGCCCGGCGTCGAGTAGTTCCTCGTCGACGACGGTGCCGGGCGTGATAAGTTGGGTGACGGCGCGGTCAACGAGGCCGGACGCCTCCTCGGCGTCTTCGACCTGCTCCGCGAGCGCGACCCGGTAGCCGGCGTCGAGCAGGCGTTCGAGGTAGCCCGCGGCGTTGTCGATGGGAATGCCGGCCATCGGCCACGTCCCGGTGGAGTCCTCGCGCTGGGTCAGCGTCACCTCGCAGGTGCGGGCGACGGCCTCCGCCGCGCCGCAGAACGCCTCGTAGAAGTCGCCGACCTGAAACAGCACGACCGCGTCGTCGTGTTCCTCGCAGAGGTCGGCGTACTGCGAGAGCATCGGCGTCAGGTCGTCTCGCACTTCCAGCATCTCCGGCGGCGCGCCGTACACCGCCTCCCGCTGGGCGTCCGCGTTCATACCCACAAGGCGGGCGGCCGAGCAATAAAAACGGCCGGGAACGACGCGGTCGGCGGCCGCTCACCCGAACCACCGCCCGGACTGGTTCGTGCACACACCCAGCAAGGTTAGGTAGACTGAGGCAATACTAACACACAGAGTCCCGCCGCCCCGCGGCACGGTCGGTGGGAAATCCGGGATATCAATGACTGATGCACATGCAGACGCCGACTTCGACCCCGCGCTCTCGGTCGAGGCGGTGTCGGATCTCGCGACACGAATCTCCGAGAACGTCGAACGGGTCATCGTCGGCCACCACGACGCCATCGAAGACATCATCGTGGCGCTGTTCGCCCGCGGCCACCTCCTCTTGGAAGACGTGCCGGGCGTCGGCAAGACGATGCTCGCCCGCGCCATCGCCACCTCGATAGAGGGAGAGTTCGAGCGCATCCAGTTCACGCCCGACCTCCTCCCGTCGGACGTGACGGGCGTGAACGTGTTCAACCAACAGACCAGCGAGTTCGAGTTCCGCGAGGGACCGGTCTTCGGGAACGTCGTCCTCGGCGACGAAATCAACCGCGCGCCGCCGAAGACGCAGGCCGCGCTCCTCGAAGTCATGGAAGAACTGCAGGTCACGGTCGACGGCGTCACCCGACGCGTCCCCGACCCCTTCACCGTCATCGCCACGCAGAACGACGTGGAACCGGACCGGACGTACGACCTCCCGCTGGCCGAACTCGACCGGTTCATGAAGAAGATTCACCTCGGCTACCCCAACGAGGCCGAGGAGACGGAACTGCTCGGCCGCGTCTCGGGCCACCATCCCATCGAGTCGCTCGAACCCGTCGCGTCGGCCGGTGACGTGCGCGACGCCCGCGAGCGCATCCTCGACGTGACGGTGAGCGAGCCGGTCCGGCGCTACGTCTCTCGGCTCGCCGCCGACACCAGAGCACGCGCCGACCTCGGCGTGAGTCCCCGCGGTTCTATCGCACTCGTCCGCGCCGCGCAGGCCCGCGCTGCCCTCGACGCCCGCGACTACGTCGTCCCCGACGACGTGCAACGCGAGGTGCGGAGCGTCTGGGCTCACCGCGTCCGGACGACCGACGAGCGCTCCGGCCGCGACGTGGTCGAGCGGGCGCTCGATACCGTTCCGGTCGAGTGAAACCGATGAGGCTCACCCTCCGCGGCTGGGTCGCCGTCGCGGTCGTGGTCGTCGGCGTCGCCAACGCCGTCGCCTACGGCCCGCGGGCGCTCAACGCCGTCGTCGTCCCGGTCACCGTCGGCCTCGTCGTCGGCGCGGTGCAGGTCTGGCGCGTCTCGCCGCCCCGCGTCGAGCGCGTCGCACCCGACGACGGTTTCCCCGGCGAAACGCGCACCGTCTCGCTCGACCTCGACGCCGACAGGCCGTTTCCGGCGACCACGACCGACGCGCTCTCGCCCGGTCTCGACGGCGACACCGCGGTCGATTCGGTCGTCGGCGACGGCCGCATCGACTACGAGGTGACCTACCGCGGTCGCGGCCCCGCGACGCTCGGTCCGACGACCGTCGTCGCCCGCGACATCCTCGGGCTGTTCTCGAAGTCGTTCACCGCCGGCGGGACGACCGAGGTGCTCGTCTTCCCGCGGGTCCGGTCGCTCGGAGCGGCGGCCCGACGAGACCTTTCGGCGCTCGCGGACGCGGGTCGCACCAACGAGCGCGCCGAGTTCGACCGCCTTCGCGAGTACGTTCCCGGCGACCCGCTCCGCGACATCCACTGGAAGTCGAGCGCCAAGTCCGGCGATCTCGTGGTGAAAGCCTACGACGACCGGGTCACGGCCGACGCGGTGCGCGTCTCGGCCGGCGCGACGGACGGTCACGAAGACGATGCGGCCGAGGCGGCCGCGACGCTCTGCTGTGCGCTCCTCGACGCCGGCGTTCCGGTCCACCTCACCTCGCCCGCGGGAGTCGTCGAGGCGACGCCCGGCGACCGCCGGCGCATTCTCGTCCACCTCTCGCGGCTCCGTTCGGGGTCGGTCCCCGACGAGACCGCCGAGGTCGTCGTCAGCGGCGACGCCGGAAAGACCCGCGTCGCGCTCGGCGGGCGCGAGACGACGTTCGACCGCCTGCACGCCGAGCGTGACGCGGCGGATTCATCGCCCCGACGCGCGGCGAGTCCCGCCGGCACCCGCAGTACCGACTCGGGGGTGTCGGCGTGAAGTCAAGTCTACTGCGCCCGGAGGTGCCGCGATGAGCACCGACACGAACCGGCGCGGCTCGGACTCGTCGCGCTCGGCTGCGAGCGCGCCGGCGTCAGCGTCGGGGTCGGCGTCGTCATCCGCGACGACCACCGTCTTCGGCGTCCCCGCCAACCTCCTCGCGACGGCGGCCTCGCTGGTCCTCATCGGCACGTTCCTCGCGGTCGTCTACGACATCACGAACGTCGTGGGTCGCCGCGACCAGTTCGTTCTCCTCGCCGCGGGGACGCTCGCGCTCGCGACCGTCGTGGGCTGGACGCTCCGCCCCAGATACGCACTCGGCCTCGCGGTCCTCATCGCCGGCGGCGGTTTCGCGGCGTACTTCCTCGCGCTCCCCGAGAGCCAGGTCGCGTTGCTCTCGCCGGAGCGCCTGCTTGCCGACACGTTCGCGCTCCTCAGCGGCCTCTCGGCGCTCCGACTCCTGTCGGCCGACGTGTGGGCGCTCGCGGTGACGCCCGGCCCGGTGTTCCTTGCGTGGTATCTCGCCGTCCGCGGGCGAATCGCGCCGGCCGTCGCAGTCGCCGGGAGCGGTCTCGGCCTGTTCGTCCTCACCACCGACGCGACGGGGACGCTCACGCTCCTCGGCGTCGGCGCGGGCATGGCCGCGGTCGGCTTCGACGGCATCGACCGCTTCGGGAGCGCCGGCGGCCAACTCGACGTGCTGACGGTCGTCCTCGCCGCGATGGTCGTCCTCTCGGCCACCGTCACGGTCCTCCCCGGCGCGGGCGGGTCGCCGGTCATCCCCGACGAGGGCGTGGCCGAGCAGCCGACCGTCGAGGCCAGTCTCGTGAGCGCGGACGACCGCATCTCCATCGTCGGGAGCATCAGCCTCTCGCCGCAGGTCCGCTTCGAGGTCCAGAGCACCTCGCCGGACTACTGGCAGACGGCGACGTTCGACCGCTACACCGGCGACGGCTGGGTCAGGACCGGCGACACCCGCGACTACGAAGGCGGCCGGTTGGCCGGCCCCGAGGGGCCGTCGCGGCTGGTCCGCCAGACCGTCACCCCGGCGACGCCGCTCGACTCGATGCCCGCGGCGTGGCGGCCCGTCGCCGTCTCCGGAGCCATCGAAAACGAGACGCTCGTCACCCAACAGGGGAACCTCCGGCCCGACCGAGCCGTCGAAATCGGCGAGACCTACAACGTCACGAGCGCCGTCCCGCAGTACACCGCCGCGTCGCTCCGGCGGACGGGCACCGACTACCCCGACGAGATTCGCGAGCGGTATCTCGCGCTCCCCGACAGCACCTCCGACCGCGTCCGCGACCGCGCCGCCGAGATAACGGGCGACGCGGAGGCACCCTACGACAAGGCCGTCGCGGTCGAGGAGTGGCTCGAAGCCAACAAGGAGTACTCGCTCCGCGTGTCCCGCCCCGACGGCGACATCGCCGAGTCGTTCCTCTTCGAGATGGACGCCGGCTACTGCACCTACTACGCCTCGACGATGGTGGTGCTGCTCCGCTCGGAGGGCGTCCCCGCGCGCTTCGTCACCGGCTACACGACCGGCGAGCGCGTCGACGGCGACCGCTACGTCGTCCGCGGGCTCGACTCCCACGCGTGGGTCGAAGTCTACTTCGAGGACACCGGCTGGGTCCGCTTCGACCCGACGCCCGCCGGTCCCCGGCAGGACGCGGAGTCGACCACCCTCAGCGACGCCCGAAACGAGGGTCGACCGGACGTCGATACCAACGAGACGAACGTCGAGTCCAACGAGACCGAACAGCCCACGACGACCGCGAACGACACCGAGACGCCGACGGAAAACGGGACCGAGACGAACTCGACGCCCGTCGACAGCAGCGCGCCGGGTCCCAACATCGACGAGCGCCTCGGCATCACGCCGACCGGCGACGGCGCGACAGCAGACGACGAGGACGACGGACTCGTCCCCGAGATGCCGTCGCGGGAGACGGTTTTCGTCGGTCTCGTCGGCCTCCTCGGCGTCGTGGCTGGCGTCAGGCGGACCCGGCTCCCGGCGCACCTCCGCTTTGCGACCGCGGCGTATCAGCGGCGCACCGACTCGCCCGCAGACGACGTGTTCCGGGCGTACGACCGCCTCGAACTCGCCCTCGAACGCGACTACCGCCCGCGTCGCCCCGGCGAGACGGTCAGGGCGTACCTCGATTCGCTCTCCCGCGTCGGCGTGGACGAGCGGACCCGACAGGTCGGCCGACTCTACGAGCGCGCCAAGTACGGCGACGGCGTCACCCGCGCCGACGCCGATGAGGCCGTGGCCGCGGCGAACGCCGTCGTCCGCGCCCGTCTGCCGCTCGTCAGACGCTGGGCGGACTGAACGGCGGGAAGAACCGCGTCACTTTTTCTGCGTGCGCTCGCACGAACGGTCAATGGCGACACGAGACGCTGTCTTTGCAGTCCTGTGTGCCGCCCTCTGTGTGCTCGCCGTGGTCGCGCCGACCGCGGCCGCACAGGAGGGCTCCGCGAGCGGTCCGGGCGTCGAACCACTCGTCCAGCAGGGCGTCGAACCGGACAGCACGCGAATCGTCGTCGAGGTCTCCGAGAGCGGCGACGCCCGCTGGGAGATTCAGTACTGGACCCGGCTCGACGACGAGAACACGACCGAGGCCTTCCAGTCGCTCCGAGACGACGTGCGGGCCAACCCGGACGACTACACCTCGGCGTTCGCGGAGCGCATCGCCTCGACCGTCGGGGCCGCCGAGAACGCCACCGGCCGGGAGATGAACGCGACGAACGTCTCGGTCTCGGCGGAGACGCGGTCGCTCCCCGATAGCTTCGGCGTCGTCTCCTACTCCTTCGAGTGGTCCAACTTCGCGGCGGTCGACGGTGACCGCCTCGTCGTCGGCGACGCCATCGAGGGCTTCTTCCTCGACAGTAGCTCCCGGCTCATCCTCTCGTGGCCCGACGAGTACGGCGCGACGACCGTCGAACCCGCGGGCGACGAGACGCGCGAACACACGGTCATCTGGCGCGGCTCTCAGACCGAGTTCGTCTCGGGCGAGCCGAACGTCGTCCTCGGACGCGGCGCGGGCGGTCCGGGAACGACGGCAACGGCGACGGCGACCCCGACCGACTCGGAGACACCCGCCCCGGGTGACGACCCGTTCCCGACGACGACCGCGCTCATCGCGCTCGCCCTCGTCGTCCTCGTCGGAGCCGGCGTGCTCTACCTCCGCTCGCGGAGCGCGCTCGGCG
>NZ_JAMYJY010000110.1:0-11970 GCF_024136985.1 Haloferax sp. AB510 | reverse complement strand
GTCGCGGTTCGCGCCGCGTATCTCGACCGCGTGCTGGCGACACTTGACCGCCGGGCGAACCGGACCGCGGCGGCGACCGGCGCGGCCGACGACGCGAGCACAGACGCAGCTATTGGGTCGCTCTCGGAGGCGGTCCGTGCCGAGGCGGTCGCCCGCGCGGCGCTGGGTGAGACGCGAGCAGACGGCGCGAACGGAACCGGCAACGAAACCGGCGTCCGGTTCGTCCCCGACGCGGACCCGATGTACCTCTCGCTCGGCGGTCTCTCGGGGTCCGCGATGCCGACCGTCTCCCGCGGCGGCACCTACCACCCGCTCGTCGCTCGCAACACCAACCTGTTCACGCTCCCCTACGGCGACGCCGCCGATACCGTCCTCGAACCGGTGTTCGGCGCGAACCGCCGCGTCCCGCTCCGCGTTGCGGCCCGCGCGCTCCTCGCCGCCGACTCGACGCTCGCGGCGACGAATGGGACGAACGAGACGCTCGCCGACCGGCGCGACAGGCTCGAAACCGCGGTCGACCGGTCGACCGTTCCCGCGGAGGAGGCCGCTAGGGACACGCTCCGCGCGCACACCGACCGTTCGGTGACGGAGCGCCAGCGGATTCTGAAGCGTGCGCTCGGCGAGTGGGACGACCCAGCCCACCGGGCGCTGGCGGTCACGAACGGCTCTGCGGCCCGCGCAATCGCCGTCGAAACTGCCGACACGGGAACCGTCGAGGCCGACCTCCTCGAACGCCGCCTCGACGAGGCGTTCCGAACCGTCCGTCGGGACCGCTCGACGACGGTCCCACAGCGACTCACGAACCGAACCGTCGAGACGACGCGGAGCGCCCGCCAGCAGGCCCTCAGCGACATGGCGACCGACGCGGCGATGAACGCCACCGAGGACGCGGTCACCGACCGCCTGAACGACACGCTCGACTCGCGGTTCGGGAAGTCGTTCAAGCGCGTCCCCGCCGGGATGCCGGTCGCGCCCGTCCCGGGGTACTGGTACGCGACGGTCAACGTCTGGGACGTGGAAGTCGCCGGCGAGTTCGCGCAGTTCCGCGTCCACGCCCGCGGCGACGCCGAATCTCTCACGTACGCCCGCGACGGCTCGACCGTTGCTCTCGACTGGGACGACGACGGCGTCGCGGAGACAGTCGGCCGCGGCGACCGCGTCGCGTTCGACGTGGAGACGGCAATCGTCGTCGCGGTGCCCCCGTCGGGCGTCGGCGTCGGTGACATCGACGGCGACGCGGACGAGCGCTCCGAGGGGTGGGCGGGCGGTCCGGGTTGCACCGTCGCGGCCGACTGCCGCGCGAACGAATAGCCGCCAATACGACCCGAGTGGCAACCGTTTTGCCGCCGGAACGCCGAACCCGCGTGTATGTTGTACGACGCCGCCGCGAAGCCCGGAACCCTCTCGGCCGACGAGTTGCGCACCGCCTACGAGGACGAGATTCGCCGCGCAGTCGACGCCGCCGGGTCGGAGACGGCCGCCGAGGCCGCCGGCGTCTCGGAAGCCGCGCTCTCGAACGGCGTGTTGGACCTCACGCTCGAACAGGCCGCCGCAGTTCTCGAACTCGCCGACGGCAACCCCGACGCCGACGCCATCGTCTGGGAGTTCCGCGACCACCTCCTCATGGGCATGACGAGCGGTATCCTCGACGTTGACACGCTCGCGTCCGAGGTCGACCTCGACCTCTCCGGACAGGAGATTCAGCAGGCTATCGAGGGCCGCACCGCCGCCACGCTGAACGAACTGGCCGCCATCCACCACGTCATCGCCGTCCGAAACGAGCGATGAAAGTCGCCATCCTCGGCTGTGGCTACGTCGGCCTCGAACTCGCTCGCACGCTCGTCGCTGACGACCACGACGTGTGGGGCGTCCGCCGCTCCGACGACGGCCTCGCCGCCGTCAAAGCGACCGGTGCGGAAGCGGTTCGCGCCGACGTGACGGACGCCGACTCGCTGGCGTCAGTCCCCGACGTGGACCACGTCGTCTTCGCCGCGAGTTCCGGCGGCCGCGGGGCCGACGCCGCCCGGACCGTCTTCGTCGATGGTCTCCGAACGGCAATCGACCACTTCGCCGCCCGAGAGTCGCCGCCCGAGCGCCTCGTCTACACGTCGAGCACGGGCGTCTACGGCGACCACGGCGGCGAATTCGTCGACGAATCGACGCCACTCGACCCGACGACCGACAAGACGCGCGTCCTCGCAGAGGCCGAGCGCGTCGCCCGCGAGCACGCCGCCGAGCGGGGAATCGAAGGGACCGTCACCCGGTTCGCCGGGCTCTACGGTCCCGACCGCTACCGACTCGAACGCTACCTGACCGGCCCGGTCACGGCGGGTTACCTCAACATGGTCCACCGGGACGACGCCGCGGGCGTCGTCGCGTACCTCCTCGAAACCGACCGCGCCCGCGACGACACCGTCCTCGTCGTCGACGACGAACCAGTCTCGAAACACGAGTTCGCGGACTGGCTGGCCGACGAGTGCGGCGTCCCGCGTCCCGAAAAGCGCACGAAGGAAGAACGCCTCGCCGACGGCGACCTCTCGGAGGCCGCCCGCCGCCGTATCCTGACGAGCAAGCGCTGTTCGAACGACTACCTCCGCGAACTCGGCTATTCGTTCACATATCCGACGTATCGAGAGGGCTACCGGGCGGCAATCGACGCCTACCGGGCCGGCGACGACTGAGCGTATTCGGGGGACGACAGGTTCGAACCCCCGAAATTCTGTCACTCAGGACAACTCGATTAGGGGGAATATTCATACGGTAGGCCCCGGTCGTGTTGTGTATGTTCGGTCCGGTGGGGCAGTTCGACACGGGTGCTATCTTTGAGTCTATCGACTCGTTCGTGCGCGCGCACCCCGAAATCGCGGCGGCGCTCGTCGTCGCGCTCGGCGCCCTCTCGCTCGTCGTCTACGCCGCGATTCGCTTCAAGCGGCCGATGGGCACGCGCTTCGCCGAGGCGCTGGAGGACGTCGACGAGGTCGCCGTCCTCATGCACCCGAACCCGGACCCCGACGCCATGGCCGCGGCAATCGGCGTAGCCTGTCTCGCAGAACAGGTCGGCACCACACCGACAATCCAGTTCGCCGGCCAGATTCGACACCAGGAAAATCGCGCGTTTCGTACCGTTCTCGACCTCGACTTAGACCCCATCGACCACGTGAGCGACCTCGCCGCCGAGGCGGTCGTCCTCGTGGACCACAACGCGCCCCGCGGCTTCGCGGGGGCAGAGGGCGTCCTCCCCTACGCCGTCGTCGACCACCATCCCGGCGACGGGACCGGCGAGGTGTTCACCGACGTCCGTACCGACTACGGCGCGTGTTCGAGCATCATCGCCGAGTACTTCCGCGACGTGGGCGCGAAACCCGTCCCGCCGGACATGCACGCCAGCGAGGTGAACGCCTCGTACACCGTCCCCTCGCAGGTCGCGACGGGTCTCGTCTACGGGATTCTCACGGACACCAAACATCTCACTGCGGGCTGTTCGGCCGCCGACTTCGACGCCGCCGGCTTCCTCTTTCCCGGCGTCAACGAGGACCACCTCGACCGCATCGCCAATCCCGAGGTCTCCCGCGAGGTGCTGGAGGCGAAGGCCCGGGCCATCGCCGGCCGCGACGTGCGCGGTCCCTTCGCAGTCGCCGACATCGGCACCATCTCGAACGTCGACGCCATTCCGCAGGCGGCCGACGAACTCATCCAACTCGAAGGCGTCACCGCGGCGGTCGTCTGCGGCGAGCGCGAGAGCAATGTCTACCTCTCGGGTCGCTCCCGCGACGACCGGGTTCACATGGGTCGGACGCTGGAGGCCGCGCTCGACCACTACCGCGGGGCGAGCGCCGGCGGCCACGCCCGGATGGGCGGCGGCCAGATAATCCGCCCCGACGCCGTCACCGACGGCGGCAACGGCGAGTCCATCGCCCGCGACGAACTCATCGAACACGTTTTCGAGGCGCTGTCGGGCGATATTTGACTCGCCGGCGGCCGTCTCCGAACCCGGACCGGTGGCCCTTAACCGTCGGCCGCCGTAGCCCCGGCCATGGCTACAGGACGGGCGACGTGGGCCTACCGCGACCGGTTCGGTGACAGTTTCGGCCGAACGTTCTACCGCCGGTTCGGCCCAGGCGTCGTCTCCAGTATCGGCATCGGGACCTACCTCGGCGAGCCGACCGACGCGGTCGACGACCGCTACCGCGAGTCGCTCGTCTCCGCGCTCGAACACGGCGTCAACCTCGTCGACACGGCGTCGAACTACCGTCACGGCCGCGCCGAACGAGTCGTCGGCGACGCGGTCCGCGGGGCCGACGTCGACCGCGACGCCGTCGTCGTTGCCTCGAAGGCCGGGTTCGTCCCCTTCGACCGCGAGCGCCCCGACGACCCCGGCGCGTACGTCCGCGAGACGGTCCTCGACGCGGGCCTCGCCGACGCCGACGAACTCGCCCACGGCAGTCACACCATCGCGCCCGCGTTCGTCGACGAGATGCTCGACCGGTCGCTCGACCTGACGGGACTGGACCACATCGACTGCTACTACCTCCACAACCCCGAGACGCAACTGACAATCGCCGACCGTGAGACGGTGTACGACCGCGTCGAGGCCTCCTTCGAGGTCCTCGAACGCCGGGTCGCCGGCGACGACATCGGTCGCTACGGTGTCGCAACGTGGGAGGCGCTCCGGGTCGCGCCCGACCACGACGCGTACCTGTCGCTCCCCGAACTCGTCCATCGGGCCGAGCGTGCGGCAGAAACCGTCGGCAATGACGAACACTCGCTCGAAGCGATTCAGCTCCCGTTCAACGTCGTGATGGCCGACGCGTTCACCGTCGAGGCCCACGACACCGACGCGGGCGAGGCGATGAGCGCGCTCTGGTACGCCCACGAGCACGGCCTGCACGCCTTCACGAGCGCCAGCCTCGCGCAGGGCGACCTCGCGGCGGAGATTCCGGCGTCGGTGAACTCGGTGCTCGCCGGCGACACGGCGGCCCAGCGGGCGCTCAACTTCTCGCGGAGCGCGCCCGGCGTGACCGCGGCGCTCGTCGGCGCGTCGTCGGTCGCACACGTCGCGGAGAACATCGCGGCCGGCACGTTCGACCCCCTCGGGGCGCGGACGTTCGATTCGGTGTTCGAGTGAGCGGCCGCCGGTTCCCGTCGGGCGTCCGCTGTCGGTCGGTTCGCCTTATCTGAGCTCTTTCCACTCCCGCCCGCAGTCGGCGCAGATGCGGAGGGAAAACACCTCGTCCGGGTCGTTCTTCTTCTTCAGCGACTCGCCGCACTCGGAACAGGTCAGTCGTCCGTAGGTATCCTTCTCCAACTCCCCGTCTCGAAGCCCCTTCCGCGTTGTCTTCATAAGCGTTCGTTTGTGCAACGAACATAAAAACCCGACGACGACCCCCCGTTTTCGCCCGCACGACGCCCCGACGGCCTCGTTCAGTCGAAAGTGTTGTCACCTCGCGGTGCGCGCTTCCGTCCGTGTCACGTGGCCGCCTCTTCGGAACCCTCTGCGGGATGGTGCTGCTCGTCAACCTCGCGCGGGTCGTCTTCGCACCGCTTCTCGGAGAGTTCATCACGTTCTTCGAGGTCGACCGCGCCACCGTCGGCATCGTCGCCACCCTCGTCTGGCTCGGGAGCGCCGTCCTCCGCGTCCCGACCGGCTGGCTCCTCACCCGCGTTCCGAGACACCGGGTGGTGCTCGGAACCGGCGTCGTCCTCGTCGTCGCCTCGGGCGTGACCGCCAGCGCGACCACCGTCGAGACGCTGATGGTCGGCGCGGTCTCGATGGGGCTCGCCTCGGGCGCGTACTTCGTCGCCGCAAACCCGCTCGTGAGCGAGCTGTTCCCCGACCGCGTCGGCCGCGCGATGGGCATCCACGGCACCGCCAGCCAGCTCGCGGCCGTCGGCGTCGCTCCCTTCGTCACGCTCGTCCTCGCGGTCGGTCCCGACCTCGTCCCCCGGCTTCCGTTCGTCTCCGCGGCGTGGCAACTCGTCTTCGTCTGCGTCGGCCTCGCGGCCGCCGTCGTGACCCTCGCGTTGTTCTTTACCGCCCGTTCGACAGACCTCCCCGACGCGGGCGCGGCCGACCGCGACCTCCTCGGTGCGGCCCGGAGCGAGTGGCGCGTCATCCTCACCGGCATCGTCATCCTCGGCTTCACCGGCTTCGTCTGGCAGGGCCTGTTCAACTTCTACGAGCTGTACATGGTGTCGAAGGGCCTGCCGGCGACGACGGCGCGCAACATGCTGACGGTCATCTTCGGCGCGGGCGTGCCGGCGTTCTTCCTCTCGGGGCGGCTCGCCGACAAACTGCCGCGCATCCCGTACATCCTCGGCGTGCTCGTCTCCTTCGTCGTCTCGGTGTTCGTCCTGACCGTGACGACGAGCCTCGTCGGCCTCCTCGTCGTCACCGCGGTCGTCGGCTACGTCATCCACAGCCTCTTTCCGGCCCTTGACGCCTACCTGCTCGACACGCTGCCCGACGAGAGCCGCGGGAGCGCCTACTCGGTGTACTCGTTCGGCATGATGATATTCCAGGCCAGCGGGTCGGGCGTGGTCGGCACCCTGACCGACTTCGGCTACGCGTTCGACGAGGTGTTCTTCTGGTTCTCGGTCGGGCTGGCGGTCGTCGTCACGGGCCTCATCGCCTTCCAGCGCGCCGGGCGCATCCCGAACTGACCCCCCGGTCTGCCCGGACTCTCCCGGAGCGAAGCCGGCAGTCGGCTCGGCTCTCGCCGCACTTTTGCTCGCCCGGTCCCTCGACCGACACGATGGAGTACGTACAAGAGCGGGTCACGACGCTCCACGACCTCTCCGGTTCGGTCCCCGACGCCCCGACCGGCCGCGCCGCCGTGGTCGTGCCGATGACGGAGCGCGAGTACGCCGGCCTCGCCGCCGAGCGGGTGCTCTCGACGCTGGAGTCGCTCTCGCCGGCGCGGGTCGTCGTCCCCCTCCGCGCGCCCGCCGACCGGGTGGCCCCGTTCGCCGACTGGCTCGACGAGTACGACCTGCCGCTCGACGTGCTGTGGTGCGACGGCCCCCGCGTCGCCGACCTTCTCGACTCCCACGGCCTCGACGGCGAGCGGGGCAAGGGCCGCGACGTGTGGCTCGCGCTCGGCTGCGCCGCCCGCGAGGAGTACGTCGTCGTCCACGACGCGGACACGAAGACCTACGACGAGCGCTACGTTCCGCGGCTCCTGTTTCCGCTCGCGCACGGCCACGACTTCTCGAAGGGCTACTACGCCCGCGTCGAGGAGGGGCGGCTCTACGGCCGGCTGTTCAGGCTGTTCTACGCCCCGCTCGTCCGGGCACTTGAGGACGAGACTGACGCACCAATCGTTCGGTATCTCGACTCGTTCCGGTACGCCCTCGCGGGGGAGTTCGCGGCCACCTCGGACCTCGCGTTGCGGATGCGGTCGCCGCGGAAGTGGGGCCTCGAAGTCGGCACCCTCGGCGACGCCTTCGCTCACGCCGGCTTCGACCGGAGCGCGCAGGTCGACCTCGGCGAGTACGAACACGACCACCGCTCCGTGAGCGGGCCGACCGGCCTCTCGGACATGAGCGAGTCGGTCGGGCGGACGCTCCTCCGGGCCGTCGTGGAACACGGCGGGAACGTCGAGTTCGACACGCTCGCGGAGCGCTACCGCGAGGCCGGGAACAGACTGGTCGAGCAGTACGCGGCCGACGCGGCGTTCAACGGCTTCGACTACGACCGGGGAGACGAGCGCGAACAGGTCGCAACCTACGCCGAGGCCATCTCGAAGCCCGGTGAGGACACGCGGCTCCCGGCGTGGCGGGACACGTCGCTGTCGCCCGACGAAGTGCTCGCCGCCGCGAGCGCCGATCTCGACGACATGCGGGAGGCTGCGGGGCGATGAGCGAGGCCACCTACGACGACCTCGCGGGCGTCGTCGACCTCTTCGGCGCGCTCACCCGCGTGGAACTGGAGACGGCGCTGGACGAACTCGCGTTCAAGCAGGGCCGCGAAACCGACGGCGACGCCCTCTCAGGCGCGATTTCTGACGCGGTCGACGCTTACTACCTCGTCCCCTACGAGGACGATGAGACTGACGCGGAACTCCTGACGGTCGGGCCGATGGCGTTTCCGACGCTCCCCGACCGGGCGGAGGATCTCCCGCACATCCTCGACTACCCGACCCGCGAGGTGCCGCGGGACGAACTGGCGACGCAGGTCGAATCGCGTCTCCGGGCGGCGGCCGCGAGCGCGGTGCAGACGGGCGACGACGACGAAATCGAGCGTCTGCTGGACGTGACGTACGACCTCGAAGCGTGGGCCGACACCGACGTGGAGTCGATTCGCGAGCGCCTCGACGCCGCGCTGGACGCGGAGGGGCAGGCCTAAGTCTCGGCATCTCTTTACGAATCGTGACGATGGACCTCGCGGGCGTCACCCGACACGAACCGGTGACCGTCGACGCGGGCCGGCGGGCGGCCGTCATCGCCCCCGTCGTGTTCCGCGACGAGCGGCCGCACATCCTGTTTACCAAGCGCGCCGACCACCTCGGCGAGCATCCGGGCCAGATGAGCTTCCCCGGCGGCGGGCGCGAACCGAGCGACGCCGACCTGCGGGCGACCGCGCTTCGCGAGTCCAACGAGGAAATCGGCCTTCGAGCCGATGAGACCACGTTTCACGGCCGACTCGACGACATTCTCACCGTGACCGACTACGCCGTCTCCCCGTTCGTCGCCACGGTACCCGACCGCGAGTACGAACCCGACCAGCGCGAAGTGGCCGAAATCGCGGTGCTCGCGGTCGACGACCTGACCGACCGCGCGAACTACGAGTCGGAGCGCCGCGACCACCCGCAGTACGGCGAGATTCGGCTCCACTTCTTCCACGTCGACGGCTACACCGTCTGGGGCGCGACCGGACGGATGCTCGTGCAACTGCTCGAACTCACGACCGACTGGCACGCCCCCGAGGAGGTCGACCGCGTGGTCGACCCCGACGCCGACTACCCGGTGTAGCGCGCCCGCTCGACGTCTCGTTCTCCGCGGCTCAACTGCCACCCAGCGCGCCCGCTCGCGGTGTCTGAGTCAGTTCCGAAAAACAAGACCGCGTCCGCGTGTCGTCGTCCCCACGACAACTCCCTTTCTGCCCCCCGAGTATCTCCTCAGCCGAGGAGGTACTTGAGCGCGGGGCGCTGTTGGACGAACTCCATCTTCTCGATGATGGCGTCGAGGCCGAGGATGCGGCCCGCAGCGAGGGTGCCGACGATGGCGAACATCATGAGGCCGAACAGGTCGCCGTTGACGAGACCGTGGCCCCAGTCGGCGTTCCCGAGGTAGAAGAACACCATCAGGACGCCGCCGAAGAAGGCGGCGAGCCGGACGAGTGCACCCACGATGAGCCCGAGGCCGATGAGGAACTCGCCCCACGGAACCATGATGTTCGTGAGGTCGAGGAGCCACGGGGTCGCAGCGGCCCACGCGAAGAAGCCCTGCAGCGGCGAGGCGGCGGGGGCGTTCGCAAGGTAGCCGCCGGCGTTGAACGCCTCACCGGTTATCTTCCCCCAGCCCGCGTGGAGGAACCAGTAACCGGTGATGAGGCGGGTCAACACGAGCACGTAGCCCGTGACGCCCCGCGAGTAGTCGAAGTCCATTCTGTTCCCCAGCATCTCGATTTGTGCGTTAGCGGGCATCTCGGTTCACCTTACATCTGAATCGTCGGCCGCGAACCCCATATAACGGCGACGCGATTTCCGAATCTATAGAACTGGGAATCACCGAAAACGGGCGTCTGAGACTGTCACGATTCATTTTCGACTACTAATCGCAGTCTAGAATTGCCTCCTGAATACAATCGTGGACGTACGACGGACGAACCACCGGTATTCGGCCGTGAGACGAGTCGGCACGCGGTTCGACACGGCTCGCCGCCGCTTCGAAACGTGGTATATAAACGTCGCCGGGAGAGCCAGCATCGCCGTCACCGACAGGGTTTTGCCCTCCTCCGCGCTATCCGTTCTCACATGGTCGCACAGACGATGGATCGCGTTCCGCGACGGTACTGAAATTTCTGTGGTGATAGTATGTTGACCGCCGAGCGTGCGGTCTCGAAAGCCGGTCTGGACGCTGTCGCACTCAAACCCGCCGAGTGCGACGTGCGCGAGGCGCTGTCGGTCCCGCTCGATGTCGTCGCTATCGACTACGAGGGTCGCGAGCGACTCCCCGACGAGGACGTGCTTCGCGAGCTCGCGGCCGAAAAGGAGGTTCGACTGACCACGCCGGTCCGGGCCGACGGCTTCGACCCCCTCAGCGACGACTCGCTGTACGAGTGGCTCCCCGACGGGATTCGGCAGGTGCTCGTGGCCGGCCACGGCGCGTATCTGACCGACGACGAGGCGGGCCGCGCGGTCGCCCCCCGACTCCGCGCCGCGAGAGAGCGCGCGCCCGACGCGTGGGTCGGCACCGAGGGTATCGAGCGAATCGCCCTCGCCGCCGGCGGCACCCAGTACGAACTCCTCTCGCGGTCGACCCGCAGGGACGTTCGGGCGCTCCGGGCGGCCGGCTTTGACGGCGAAATTGCGGTCTACGCCCCGACCGCCCTCACCGACGACGACGACGAGATTCTCGACGCCGTCGGCGCGTACGTCTCACGTCGCCGCCCCGTCGCTCGCGCGCTCCCCGACGACGCCGCAACTGACGCCTCGGCAGAGGGTCGCGCCCGCGAGGTGCTCCTGAAGGCCGCGCGCGACTACGCCCTCATCGGCTCCGTGACCGACGTGCGGCGGCGCATCGACGACCTCCGCGACGCCGGTATCGACCTCGTGGTCGGCTACCCGGCCCGCGGCGTCGACGAGTTCGCCGAGTAGTCCGGCGAGTCGCCCGCGCCCGTCCCGTCTCCGCACCGCACCGGAGGCCTTTTACGCGGTCGCCGGAGAGGACAGGTGACGGCACGGTCAGGTGGCTCCTTTCGGACCCACGTGGTTTCCACGTGGGCCACGGCCGGCTGACCTACCCCGTCTCTCTACACATCCTGAGCGACTGCGCCGCGCGCATCGACCGACTACGCGCCCGACGACTGGCGGCGACTGACGACGACCACGAGACCGAGAGCAACCGCCATTCAAGTCGGTCGCTGACCCAGACGAGGTATGGACACACCAGCGCGCGTCGCGGTCGTCGGCGCGGGCGCGGTCGGCCTGACGACCGCCTTCGACCTCGCCGAGCGCGGGGCGCGAGTCACGCTGTTCGAGCGCGACACCCCGGGCGGCGGGTCGACGGGCCGCGCCGCCGGCATCTGCTACGACGCCTACGCGGAGGACATCGACGTGGCCGTCGCCGATAGCGCGATGGCTCGATTCCGGCGTCTCTCGGGCGAGGGCGAGTTCGTCTTCCACGAGACGCCGTACGTCTTCCTCGCGCGCGAGGGCGACGACGCGGCGGCCGCGGCCCTCGAAGAATCGGTCGAGCGAATGCGCGTCCACGACCGCGCGGTGTCGCTCGTCGGAGCCGACGAACTGGCCGCCCGGTTCCCGATTCGGACCGACGACGTGCTCCTCGCGGGCGTCGCCGAGAACGCCGGCTGGGCCGACCCGGTGGCCTACGCGGACCTGTTCGTCGAGAAGTGCGAGTCCGCGGGCGTCGAGTTCCGCGTCGGTGACGCGGTGTCGCTCCGAACCGACCCGCCGGGCGTCGCCGTCGACGACGTGTTGACCGCCCGCTTCGACGCCGTCGTCGTCGCGGCCGGCGTCCACTCGCGCCGCCTGCTCGCCGAGGCGGGCCACCCCATCGCGCTCAAACCCTACCGGGCGCAGGCGCTCGTCGCCGACTGCGACTACCGCGGCCACCGTCTACGACGCGACCGACGAGTCGTACCTGCGGCCGCACCCCGCGGGCGTCCTCGCGGGCGACGGCGTCGAACCGGTCGAAGCCCGACCTCGACGACTGGGACCCGGCCGCGGACGACTGGTTCGTCGCCGACGCCCTCGACGCGGTTCGACACAGAACCGCCGTGGTCGACCC
>NZ_JAMYJY010000010.1:0-61231 GCF_024136985.1 Haloferax sp. AB510 | reverse complement strand
CGCGGCCGCCGCGAGCGCGACGCTCCGCCTCGTCGGGGTCGATGCGCTCGCGGACCGCGGCGACGACCGCGTCGAGGTCCGAGTTCGTCATGCCCGCTGGTTTCCCGCGGGCGGGCGAAAGCGTGACGGTGCTCCCCCGACCGCGTCAGGCGGTGGCATCCGCCAGCCGTCGGGTAAAAACGAAAGCCCTATCAAGAAACATCGAATACGAGAGAGTGCAGACGAAAGCCGCCGTAGCTCAGTTGGTAGAGCACCTCGCTGTTAACGAGGTTGTCCCAGGTTCGAGTCCTGGCGGTGGCGCTTCTCCGTTTCTCACGCCGGTGAGCGGTTCGTCTCCGACTCGCCGGCGGCGGCTTCTGATAAGACATAAGAGGGACGACGGGAAAGAATCGACCGAGGGCCCTTAGCTCAGTCTGGTCAGAGCGCTCGGCTCATAACCGGGTGGTCATGGGTTCGAACCCCATAGGGCCCATACGTTCTCCACACGGAATCGAGCCCACAGCGCATCGTCCGATTCTGTACGATACCGCCCCTGTCCCGACTGTTCGAAACACGAGTGTTCCACTCGGTAGACGTGAGTCGAACAACTCTCTTGACGGGCCCCGCCGCCGCCCCCCAGTCTGTAGAGCCGACGGCAGCGGCCGGGCGACTACCTGCGAACCCCGTTCTGGCCGCGCTCCAGCGCCGCCCGTCTTCGACCGGAGTAACGAACCGGTAGTGAGCCGCGTAAATCGACACTCACGAAACGTCGCGCCAACCACTCAAAAAATACATAACTGATATGGTATATCATGACTATTTCCCGCCGACGAGTAGATTCGTCGCCCCGAGCCGTGTGTCCTTCTCACACACGCCATTCGTCGTTTTAGAAGTAATCAGCCAAGTTCAGCAAACGATGTTTTAGGCCACACGAAAAATTGTTTGTTCTCGGATAAGTATTAAGTGGCCTCAGCCCCAACTACTGATTGTAATGAGCACGCAGAAGTCAGTCCTCAAGGAAGCAGGTAGCGTCGGCGACAACCCCGTTCGGCTCGACACCGAGAAGGCCGAACAGATAATCGAAGCGTTGAACACCGACCTCGCAGACGCGTACGTCCTCTACCACCAACTCCACAAGCACCACTGGAACGTCGAGGGCGCCGAGCACCTCCGCATCCACGAGTTCCTCCAAGAGGCCTACGAGGAAGTCGAGGAGGCAGCGGACGAAATCGCAGAACGCCTCCAGTCCATCGGCGGCGTCCCCCACGCCAGCATGCCGGCGCTGAGCGAGGCGGCAACCGTCGAGCCCGAGGACGAGGACGTCTACGACATCCGCACGTCGCTCTCGAACGACCTCGAGATGTACGGCGACATCATCGAGAGCTACCGCGAACACATCGAACTCGCCGCGGGTCTCGGCGACCACGCGACGGCGCACATGCTCCGCGAGCAACTCATCGAAATCGAAGAACACGCCCACGTCATCGACCACTACCTCGAAGACGACACGCTCGTCCAGTAAGCACCGCCGCCGACGCGTCGGAGGACGACGCCCCCGTTCCGACGTTCGACGCCTTTTGCCGAGCTGCCAGCGCCGTTCAGCGACTGCGCTCGTCAGGTCCACACTCCGCGCAACCGGGTCGAACGGAGTTACTGCGTCACGTCGACGGTCACGTCGCTCGAAATCCAGCCGTCGCTGTTGCCCGACTCCATGAACACCGATTTCCCCGGACCGCCCTTGCAGACGGATATTTCGGGGGAGTCGGGTCGGTCCGGTTCCGACGCGGATTCAGCGTTCGACTGCGTACCAGCGGCCATTACGAGGGTTTAGGGAAACCTAAAACAAAAAGGGTGCGGTTCCGCGGCGGTATTTGCGTGGCATTTGTTGACAGTCATCCTCGTGCCGAGTTTACCGCGACGCGTTCAACTCGCGGGGCTGTCGGGAGAGGGTTGCGACGCCGATTCGGCCGCCTCGGTCGCTTCGCCGCGGTTGTTGCCCCCACGGAGCAGCGTCGCCGCGAGCCGTTCGGCAACCGTCGGGCTGACGTTTCCGACCAGTTGCATCGCCTCGTCCTCGTGGTCGTCGACGCCGAGTACGTCCCGACAGAACCGCGAGAGAATGCGGTAGGTGTCGTAGAGTTCTTCGGCGACGTCGCGGCCCTCGTCAGTGAGTGTCGCGCCCTCGTAGGGCTCGTAGCGAACGAGTCCCTTCGCGTCGAGGTTCTGGAGGCGCTCCGTCGCAGCGGGCGGTGAGCGGTCGAGCGCGTCGGCGACGTAGCCCGGCGAAATCGGCGTCTCCTCGCCGTCCTCCCGCTCGGCGATGTACAGTGTGAGGAGGTACTGCGGCGCGCCGATCATACGCGGCGGACGAGGTGGTCGCGAACGGCCCGCTGACAATCCACGCAGATGCCCACCAGGCGGGCCGCGGCCGTCAAGACCGGATAGTCGGTCGCGCGGTCCTCGTAGAGATACTCAGCGAGAAACCGGTGGTCGATTTCGACCGACGCGGTGTGGCGGGTCGCCCCGTCGAGATGCCGCTGTCGCTCGTGAACGAGTCGGTCACACGCTTCCCGGTGGTCAGCGAGCGTCTCGTGACGCCGCCGGAGAGCGTCGAATCCCAGTTCCGAAAGCGGCGTCGCGTCCGCCCGCCCCAGCCAGTTCTCGCACTCGTCCAGCACGGCGAGCGCCGCTCGGAGTGACCGTTCCTCGGCGTCGAGCGCCCGGCACATCCCGTCGAGGCCCCGTTGCCGGTCCGTCGCCGCCGACACGACCGCCTCCTTGACCGCCGGTGTAAAGCGGCTCCCGGCGTCCGGGGAGAGCACCGTCGCGACCTCCGGGCCGAACTCCTCGCGAATCGTCACCGCGAGCGGCTCGGACCCGTTAACGTCGGAGACGCTGTGAGGCCGTATCGTCTCCGCGAACAGCTCACGGACCCGCTGTCGCCCCGGCCCAGCGCCGGCGTCTCGTCGCGTCGCCGTCGGCACTGGCGCGGTCCCGCACGCGGTCGCTCGGGCCGTCCCTGCCGGCGGGCGGTCCGACTGCGCGGCGAGCTTTCGAACGCGCCGTTCGAACTGCTCGACTGCCCGCCGCTTCGCCAGCACCTGTTCGCGCTCGCGTTCGACGCGGTTCAGCGCGTCCCTGACGCTCGCGGTGCGCTCAGTGTTCATCTCAGTCTCCCTGCGAGGGTGCCGTCGCCGCGGTTGCCTCGGAATCCGCTCTGGTCATACTATTTAGGCCAACCTAAAACAACATAGTGTCTTCGGTTTTTAGGCCATCCTAAATGTGAGTGACACGGGAGTGCCCATGCGTCGAACGTCAGTCGGTCACTCGTCGGTCGCGTCCGGGCGTTTCCCCTCCGGGACGCCCCAGCCGAGTTCGGTGAGCGACGCCACACAGACCGCCGCGACCACGACGTGCATCAGCATCAGTACGAGGATGCCCGGAACCGTCGCCCCGGGGTCGACGTACAGGAGTCCGAGGTCGGGTGCGAAAGACGCCACGAGCACCGCGACGGCGACCCTGAAGAACGTCCGGTCCGCGTCCGCGACGCGGCCCGCGAGCAGCCCGTAGACGAACGTCGCCGCGACCGCACCGGTGGCCGAGAGGAACACGACCGGCGGGTACGAAAGCGGTGCGAACGGTTCGACGAGCCCCGTTTCGAGGACGAGCGTCAAGAGGAGCGCGTTCGCGACGGTTGCGACCGCCGCGGTCGCCGCTCCGCGACGCATGAGGTCCGTCCACGTCGGGCGGACCGCGGGTGTCACGGTTGCCATGCCATCACATAGCACTCCGTGGCTGATGAATCTACGCGTCTTCGGCGGTTCGTGATTCTCGGTGAGTCCGACGCGTGGGTCGGAGGCGGCCGGCCGCCGGTCCGACTCAGTCCCCTAACTCAGTTCTCGGTCAGGAGCCGACGGAGCACGTAGTGGAGGATACCGCCGTTTTCGACGTACGTCACCGCGGCGGGCGTGCCGACCTGCGCGGTCACGTCGAACTCGATTTCGGTCCCGTCGTCCGTCGTGGCGACCACGGTCAGTTCGTCGTTGACTTCGAGGCCGTCGTCGAGGCCGCGGATGTCGAACTGCTCGGAGCCGTCGAGGCCGAGCGACTCCCACGAGTCGCCGTCTTCGAACTGGAGCGGGAGGACGCCCATGCCGACGAGGTTGTCGCGGTAGATGCGCTCGTAGCTCTCGGCGATGGTCGCGCGGACGCCGAGGAGGTCCGTGCCCTTGGCCGCCCAGTCGCGGCTCGAACCGGTCCCGAACTCGACGCCCGAGAGGACGACGAGCGGGGTCTCCTCCTCGCGGTAGCGCTGGCTGGCCTCGAAGACGGTCGTCTCCTCGCCCGTCGGGTGGTGAATCGTGTAGCCGCCCTCCACGTCGTCGAGCATCTGGTTCTCGATGCGGACGTTGGCGAACGTCCCGCGCATCATCACCTCGTGGTTGCCGCGGCGGGAGCCGTAGGTGTTGAAGTCAACGGGATCGACGCCGTGGTCCATGAGCCACTGGCCGGCCGGCAGCTTCGACCCGAACGGACCGGCGGGGCTGATGTGGTCGGTCGTCACCGTGTCGCCGAGCGTCAGGAGACAGCGGGCGTCCTCGATGTCGGAGACGCCGGGTTTCTCCAGCGGGAAGTCCGTGAAGAACGGCGGCTCGCGGATGTAGGTCGACTCGTCGTCCCAGTCGTACACGTCGCCGGTCGGCGCTTCGAGCGCCTCCCAGCGCTCGTCGCCCTCGAACACCTCGGCGTACTTCTCGCGGAACATCGACGGATCGACGCTGTCGTGAATCGTTTCTCGAACCTCGTCGGCGTCCGGCCAGATGTCGGCGAGGTAGACGGCGTTGCCGTCGTCGTCGGTGCCGAGCGGGTCGGTTTCGAGGTCGATGTCCATCCGCCCGGCGAGGCCGTAAGCGACGACGAGCGGCGGGCTTGCGAGGTAGTTCGCGCGAATCTTCGGGTGGATGCGCGCCTCGAAGTTGCGGTTGCCGCTGAGGACGCTCGTCGTCCACAGGCCGTGTTCGTCGATGGCGTTCTCGATGGGTTCGGGCAGCGGCCCGGCATTGCCGATGCAGGTCGTACAGCCGTAGCCGACCACGTCGTAGCCGAGCGCTTCGAGGTGCGGGAGCAGGTCTGCCTTCTTCAGGTACTCCGTGACGACGCGGCTGCCCGGCGCGAGGCTCGTTTTGACGTAGTCGGGCACGTCGAGCCCCTTCTCCAGCGCGTTGCGCGCGAGGAGCCCCGCGGCGACCATGACCGAGGGGTTCGAGGTGTTCGTACAGGACGTGATGGCGCTGACGACGACGCTCCCGTGGCCGATTTCGACCGTCTCGCCGCCGAGGTCGACTTCGACGCGCTTGGTCAACTCGCCGAGGTCGGGTTCCTCGGGGGCCGCCTCGGGCGTCTCCGTCAGCGCCCCGCCGTCGCCGGCGAGTTCGCCGTCGTCGCCCACTCCGCCCCCGCCCTCGCCGAGCCAGCGGACGATGGCCTCCTCGTCCACGTCGTCGACGGCGTCTTCGAACTCGCCGTAGAGGAGGTTCCGGAAGTGCGTCTTCATGTCGCCCATGGCGACGCGGTCCTGCGGGCGCTTCGGCCCGGCGAGACTCGGCTCGACGGAGGAGAGGTCGACGTCGACCGTCTCCGTGTACTCGGGGTGTTGCTCGCCGAAGAGGCCCTGCGATTCGAGGTACTCGCGGACGAGTTCGATGTGTTCGGACTCGCGGCCCGTGAGTTCGAGGTAGTCCAGCGTCGCCTCGTCGACCGGGAAGACGCTGATGGTCGACCCCTGTTCGGGGGCCATGTTGGAGATGGTCGCCCGGTCGGGGACCGAGAGGTTCCCCACGCCGGGGCCGAAGAACTCGACGAACCGATCGACGACGCCGACCTCGCGGAGCTGTTCGGTGACGTGCAACACGAGGTCGGTCGCGGTCGCGCCCTCCGGCAGTTCGCCGTCGAGTCTGACGCCGACGACCTCGGGGAGTTTCATCGTGATGGGTTGGCCGAGCATCGCGGCCTCGGCCTCGATGCCGCCGACGCCCCAGCCGACGACGCCGATGCCGCCGATCATCGGCGTGTGGCTGTCGGTGCCGACGAGCGTGTCGGGGAGGAGCCAGCGGTCGCCGCGCCACTCGCGGTCGTGGACGACGCGCCCGAGGTGTTCGAGGTTCACCTGGTGGACGATGCCCGTCCCCGGCGGGACGACGCTGAAGTTGTCGAAGGCGTTCTGCGCCCACTTGAGCGCCTTGTAGCGCTCGGCGTTGCGCTCGTACTCCAACTCGACGTTCTTCTCGTAGGCGTCGGGCGAGCCGAAGAAATCGACCTGCACGCTGTGGTCGATGACGAGGTCACACGGCACCTCCGGCTCGACGATTCTCGGGTCCTCCCCGGCGCGGTCGGCCGCGGAGCGAAGCGCCGCGAGGTCGACGACCGCGGGCACGCCCGTCAGGTCCTGTAGCACCACGCGAGACGGCGTGAACGGGACTTCGACGTTCGGCACGTCCGGCTCCCACGAAGCGGCGTTTCGCACGTCTCTTCGGTGACGATGTCGCCGTCGACGTTTCGCAGCACCGACTCCAGGAGGATTCGGATGCTCACCGGCAGTCGGTCGAGTTCGCAGAGGCCCTGTTCTTCTAAGACGGTCAGGTCCGCCATCTTGTACGTGGTTCCGTCGTGTTCGAACTCACGGACGGCGTCCAGCGTGTCTCCATCGCTCATGGTCGACCGATAGGGTCTCCGCGGGCTTGAATGCGGGACTCGTTCTCACACGGTCGGAATCGGGGCGAACGGTGCTCCAGAGCGGCGATGGCCGGGACCTCAGGGTTTATCCCCCGACTCACGGGGGTCTGGGGCGGGACTTCCCCAGTTCGCCCGCGACGATGACGCCGCCGTGTTCGAGAAGCGAGTACGAACAGTCCCAGCAGCAGTACCGCAGGTCGTGGCCGCGGGCGACGACCACGTCGGCGCGCTCGCCGCAGCGATAACAGGTTCGGTGGTCCGCCGGATGGATGACGCGCATCGGCTTCGAATTACTCCTCGGGGACGCCCGCGACCCCGACGAACTCGTTGACCTCGTCTTGGACGTACCGGCGGACGCGCTCGCAGTAGTCCCACAGGAGGTCGTTGAACTGCTCGCGCTCCGGTTCGGTCAGGCTCTCACCGCCCCGCGACCACGACGATGGGATCTCCGGGTGGCGAGTGCAGACGACCGAAATCGGGTGATTCTTCGGGTGCCCCATGACGACGGCGTACTCGTCTGTCCCCCAGAGCCCGTCACCGCCGTCGCCCGCGAGCTCCGCGTCCACCTCGTCGAGAAGCTGTCGCTCCTCGGTGGTGACGGCGGCGGCGTCGCCGGCGAACAGCTCGCGGTAGGCTCGGTCGCGGGCCGTGTAGGTCCACCCGTCGAGTCGCTCGCGCGCCTGTCGGAGGAGTCGTCTGTCAGCTTCCATGAGTATCCAAAGGGGCGCCGAGGTCATAGGCGTACGCCCGCCTCGTCCGAGCGACCGGAGCGCGAACCGTACGGTTCGCCCCCGCCGCTCGACCCGCCGCCGTCGGCCGCTGTTGCTGACGAAACATCTATTGAACTCACGGCTCTCGAACGAGTATGTCCACCCCCGACGACAGCACCGGGAACGGCGGTGACGACCCCATCTCCGTCCTCTACGTCGGCCGGGACCCGGAGTTCGTCGCCCTCGTCGCGACGGCGCTCGAACGCGAGTCCGACCGGCTCGACGTCCGGGGCGAGACCGCCGTCATCGACGGTATCTCTGTCGTCGAGGACGACGGCGTCGACTGCGTCGTCTCGGAGTACCACCTCCGGGATGGCGACGGCCTCGACCTCCTCACCGCCGTTCGCGCCCGCTCGTCCGACCTGCCGTTCATCCTCTACACCGCCCACGGCGACGAGGCGGTGGCGAGCCGCGCGATTTCGCTCGGCGTCAGCGACTACGTCCGGCGGACCGCCGGCGACGAGGACTTCCATCTCCTCGCGAGCCGCGTGTTCAACGCGGTGTCGCAGCACCGCGTCCAAGAGCGACTCACCGAGTCCGACGCGCACCTCGAGACCGTCTACGGCCGCGTCACCGACGGCATCTTCGCGTTAGACGATGACTGGGCCGTCAGCTACTGGAACGACGCCATGGCCGAGCGCACCGGCGTTCCGGCCGCGGAGACCCTCAACCGGGACTTCCGCGAGCTCTTTCCCGAGGTCGGCTCCGAGATTCACGGGGCGCTCGAAGCCGCGATGGCGTCGGGAGCCACGACCCGACTCGACACCCGACTCGACGCCTTCGACGTTCGCGTCTCGGCGCGAATCTATCCCGACGACAGCGGGGTGAGCGTCTTCATCCGCGAGGTCGCCTCCGATTCCGCAGCCGCGGCGGACAGACCCGATACCGACGCTGCAAGTCCCGACGCCGGGGGAGTCGCGGACCAGAGCGACTGCGGGGCCGGACCGAACGCGGGGACGCGTCTCCCGGGCAGAGACGCCGCCGAGCGCGAGCGGCTCGAACGGGCGCTTCGCGACCTCCAGTCGGTCGCCCGCGAACTCCTCCGCGTCGAGACGAGCGAGGCGGTCGCGGCCGTCGCCGTCGACGCCGTCCGCGACGTGGTCGGCTGGCCCATCTCGGGCGTGTGGTTTCACGACCCCGACGACGACGCGCTCGTCCCGGTCGCGCAGTCCGACGCCGCCCGGCAGGTGTTCGGCGAGTCGCCCACCCTTCACCGAGACGGCGAGGAGACGCTCATCTGGGAGGCGTTCGACGCCAACGAGGTGCGGGTGTACGAGCGAACTGTCGACGGGTCGGAGGTGCAGCACCCCGACTCGTCCATCGAGTCGGAGGTCCACGTCCCGCTCGGCGAGTACGGCATCCTCCTCACCGGCGACACCCGTCGGGGGTCGTTCACCGATGTCGACGTCGAGCTCCTCCAACTGCTCGCGTCAACCGTCTCGTCGGCCATCGAGCGGGCGAAGCGCGAACAGACGCTCCGCGACCGCGAGGCCGAACTCGCGGCGGCGAACGAGCGCCTCGATGAGTTCGTCTCCGTGGTGGCACACGACCTCAGAAACCCGCTTTCGGTCGCCAAGGGCTACCTCGAAATCGCGGCCGACACCGGCGACCCGGAGCACTTCGAAAAGATAGAGACGGCGCTCGAACGGATGAACGCGCTCATCAGCGACCTGCTCACGCTCGCCCGACAGGGCTCGCCGGTCACGGAGTTCGAGGCGGTCGACCTCCGGTCGAAGGTCACCCACGCGTGGAGCTTCGTCGCCACCGAGGACGCCCGCCTCGAACCGCTCGACCTCGGCGTGGTCCGCGCCGACACGGGCAGGCTGCTCCAACTGTTCGAGAACCTGTTTCGCAACGCTGTAGAACATGGTTCCACAGGCAACCGGACTGTGTCCGGTGACGCCGTCGAGCACGGCGGCGCGGCCACGACCGTGACCGTCGGCCGACTCGCCGACGACGCGGGCTTCTACGTCGAAGACGACGGCGACGGCATCCCCGAGTCGCTCCGCGAGCGGGTGTTCGAACACGGGTACACGACCGACCGAAGCGGGACGGGGTTCGGGTTGGCTATCGTCGAAAACATCGCCGAAGCCCACGGCTGGTCGGTCACGCTTACCGACGGCACCGACGGCGGCGCGCGCTTCGAGTTCCGCGGCGTCGAGTGGGTCGACCCCCACGGCGCCGAGTGACGGCAGTCACTCCCGCGCCGCGGTCAGTTTCTCTCTGAGCCGGTCGGCGTCGACGCGGAACTTGAACGCCGGCCGGCCGTCGACGTAGACGTAGGGGACCCGCTCTCCGTACTTCTCGCGGAGTTCCTCGTCGGTGTCGACGTTCACGAGGTCGATATCGACCGGGACGTCCGCCTCGTCTGCGACCTCGCGGACGGTCGCCTCGGCCTCGTCGCAGAGGTGACACTCCGTGCGCGTGTAGACGACGATGGGGACGGGGTCGCTCATCGTCCCACGTCGTCGCCGCGACCTGTTGAGTCTTCTCGTCGGCGACGTGTCATAGAGAGGGAATCGATACGCGATTCCGGAAAGTAATTGGATTCATTGACATGTGTATGGGTAGATATGTAGTTATTTGTTGATTTGGGCCACCTACTGCTTCGAATCTTAATTTTAAACTAAGTATGTTAATATTCGACTGTTGATAATATGTCGAAGAATTTCTAACTCGGTGTCGAATATGTAATGAATAAGGACAATTTATGACAGTCGATACTGACGCACCTGGGGCGGACGGTCGAAACCGGTTCGTCTACGTGACGGCCGCGCTCGCCGCCCTTAACGGACTCCTGTTCGGCTTCGATACGGGCATCATCTCCGGCGCGTTCCTCTACATCAGAGACGCGTTCACGATGACGCCGCTGGTCGAGGGCATCGTCGTCAGCGGCGCGCTGGCCGGTGCGGCACTCGGGGCGGCCCTCGGCGGCTACCTCGCCGACCGATGGGGTCGCCGCCAACTCATCCTGGTCAGCGCCGGGGTCTTCTTCGTCGGCTCGCTAGTGATGGCTATCGCGCCGACCGTCGAGGTGCTCGTCATCGGGCGACTCATCGACGGCGTCGCCATCGGTTTCGCCTCCATCGTCGGGCCGCTGTATCTCTCCGAAATCGCACCACCGAAGATTCGCGGCTCGCTCGTCTCGCTGAACCAACTCGCGGTCACGGTCGGCATCCTCTCGTCGTACTTCGTCAACTACGCCTTCGCCGACGGCGGCCAGTGGCGATGGATGCTTGGCACCGGCATGGTTCCCGCCGTTATCCTCGCGGCAGGGATGGTGTTCATGCCCGAGAGCCCGCGCTGGCTGGTCGAACACGACCGAGAGTCGAAGGCCCGAGAGGTGCTCTCTCGGACCCGTACCGACGACCAGATCCGGGCCGAACTCGCCGAGATTAACGAGACTATCGAGACGGAGGACGGCGGCCTGCTCGACCTCCTTGAACCGTGGATGCGGCCGGCGCTCGTCGTCGGCGTCGGCCTCGCCGTCCTCCAGCAGGTCACCGGTATCAACACGGTCATCTACTACGCACCGACGATTCTCGAATCGACCGGCTTCGAGTCTTCGGCGTCCATCCTCGCCACGGTCGGCATCGGCGTCGTCAACGTCGTCATGACCGTCGTCGCGGTCGTCCTCATCGACCGCAAGGGCCGTCGCCCGCTCCTCTCGGTCGGCCTCGCGGGGATGACGCTCACGCTCGTCGCGCTCGGCGCGGCGTTCTACCTGCCGGGCTTTTCGGGGTTCATCGGTACGGTCGCTACCGGGAGCCTCATGCTCTACGTGGCGTTCTTCGCTATCGGCCTCGGCCCGGTGTTCTGGCTCCTCATCTCTGAGATTTACCCGTTGAAGGTTCGCGGGACCGCAATGGGCGTCGTCACGGTGTTCAACTGGGTGGCGAATCTCGCGGTGTCGCTCGCGTTCCCCGTCATGGTCGCCGAAATCACGACCGCGGGGACGTTCTGGGTGTTCGCGGGGCTGAGCGCCGTCGCGCTCGCGTTCACTTATCGGTTCGTCCCCGAGACGAAAGGGCGGTCGCTGGAGGCTATCGAGTCGGACCTTCGCGAGAACATGCTCGGCGGTCCGTCGGACGGGTCGTCGACCGGCGTCGTCGGAGACGACGACTGACTGGCCCCGACCGCGCGACCCGGTTTTTTTGGCGCGATGGCCGGCGCGCCGCAGCCCGAACTCACTCCTCAATGACACCCGTGAACTCGTCGACCGGCATCACCGAGTAGTCGACGCTCAGCGCGTCGCGCGAATCTCCCCGACTGGTTGTGGATGTTCGACTTCCCGAGGACCTTCGTACTCGTGGCGCAGGCCCGTCATCCGCTCTTCGACGGCGGTCGTCTCGCAGTCGAAACTGACGGTCACGACGACTATCAGCTCGCAGTCTTCGAGCTTCTTGTCGTTGAACTCGCCGAGGAGGTTCCGGGCAGCCTCCCTGACGACCTCCTTTCGCCCGGTGTCGCCGTGCTCACCCGCGAGCGAGTCAATGCGTTCCGGAAGCCCCTCCGGCTTGGAGACGCTGACGCTGGTCTCATAGTAACACTACCTGTCATTTTATGAAGAATTCGTATCGAACCCCGGTTCCCACCGGACTCGCGTCGAACACCGAACGTGTCATTGAAGTATCTTTTGGCCGTTCGTCGGTCGAAACCGATAGCCGATTCGCCATCGAGAGCGCTGGGACACCACGTTTTCCGCCTGACACCGTGGTTTTTGACGGTGATTCCGGAGGCGAACTGTTGATATAGGAGAAGCGACCAGTCACAAATCGATCGAATCCTCGTATGGCGACAACATCCGAACCCGGACTCTCCGAGACGCGAATCCACGAGGTACTGAGTAATGACCGCCGTCGGATGGCCATCGAGTTCCTCCAAGACGGCGACCTGACCCTCCGCGAACTCTCGGAGCGCATCGCGGAAGCGGAGACCGGGGAGTCGCCGCCGCCGCGGAACATCCGCCAGAGCGCCTACGTTTCGCTGCAACAGACCCACATCCCCAAACTCGACGAACTGGACATCGTGAACTACGACGATGAGTCGAAGGTCGTCTCGCTGGCCGAGGCGGGCGACGTGACGGTCTACATGGAGGTCGTCCCCGAGGGCGAACTCTCGTGGAGCGAGTACTACGCCGCGCTCGCCGCGCTCGGTATCGTCCTCATGATAGCCGTCGTCGTCGGCGTCCCCGTCATCTCCGGCGTCGGCGCACCCGGTCTCGCCTCGCTCGTCTTCGCCGCCCTCGGCGGCTCCGCGGTCTACCAGCGCTGGACCCAAGAGAACTGACGCGCTCCGTCGCCCCGCTTTTCTGCCGAGTCGCTCGGACTCGACCGGACGCTCTCTGGTCGGCGACGACTGGCGACGGTGGCATTTAGTCCACTCCACCACTACTCGGCGTATGCGCGACCCGTCCGACCCGAACGGACCGCCGGCGGTTTGCGACGAGTGCGGCGCGAGACACTCGTTTCGGCGGCGGTACGTCACCGGCGGCGGCTGGCGGGCCGTCTATCGGTGTTCTGAATGCGGCTCACGCGCGCCGAGCGACGGCGACGCCGACGAGTGACAGCGGGGCCGCGGGGCCGACGCCGACCCGAACAGTCCGCTGAGACGCGTCAGCAGTAGGTGTCGCGCATCGTCCGCGCGAACAGTCCGTCTCGGTCAAGCGCGATGGCGACGAGGACGAACTCCTCGTCGAGGGGGCGCAGGACGAACACCTCGCGGGGTGCGTCGGGGACGTCGGCCTCGTCGTCGAGGCGGTCTAAAAGCGGGTCCACGGGGACGACGCCGTCGCCGAACTCGTCGAACAGGTCGCGCGCGCCGGGCTGTTTTGCGAAAACGTAGAGCACGGCGTTCGGGTCGCCGTCAGTGCCGTAGGTGACGCGCGAGCCGATAGCTTCGCCGTCACCGGTCGCGCGCCACGTCTCGCGGGCGGCCTCGAACAGTCCCGTGGCGGCACCGACGAACCGGAAGCGGGTCCGGTCGCGGACCGACACGTCCGCAAAGCGCGGGTCGCCGTCGTCCCACGTCAGCGTGGCCTCGATTTCGTTGCCGGGTTCGAGCGCCGAGACGCGCTCTGCGAGGTCGCCGTTGTAGCCGGTCTGTGGCACGTAGGTCGGCGAGTAGATGTCGTCGACGTCGGTCTCGACGGCCGGGTCGGTCCAGTCGACGCGCTCCTCGGGGAGTTCGAGCAAGAGGAGTTCGTCTCCGTCGCGCGGACTGCGATAGACCCGAAACCGGCCGGTCGTCGTGACCTCCATATCGGCGGCTACTGGACGGACGGAAATACGCCTGCCGGTCGCCCGGCGGCCCTACCGCGAGATGCCGTCGCCCTCGTCGGCGACGACGCGCTCGACGTCTTCGGGATTGACGATGGCGATGTCCCCTTCGATAGTCCGCTTGAGCGACGCCGTCGCCGACGCCCACTGCAGCGACTCGGCCACGCTCCCGCCGTCGAGGTGCTTGGCGAGGTAGCCGCCGACGAAGGCGTCGCCGGTCCCGATGGCGTCGAACGTCTCCGCCTCGTAGACGCCCTGTTCGGACACCGTTCCGCCGGAGACGGCGAGCGATCCCTCCTCGCCGCGAGTGACCACGACGGTTTCGATGTCGTAGTCCTCGGCGAGGCCGCGAGCGACCGACTCGGCGTCGCCGTCGCGCCCGAGGACGGTCGCCGCGTCGCGCTCGGCGGCGAACAGCAGGTCGATGGAACCGAGCAGGTCGCGGTAGACTTCGGCCGCCTCGTCGGGTGACCAGAGCTTCGTCCGGTAGTTCAGGTCGAAGGCGGTCGTCGTCCCGGCGTCCTGCGCCGCTTCGAGCACGTCGGCCGTGGTCTCGCGGAGCGTCTCGGAGAGCGCGGGCGTGATGCCGCTCGTGTAGCACACCTCGGCGTTTCGGACGGCGTCGAGGTCGGTTTCGCTCGTCTCCAGCGTCGTCACAGCCGCGTCGGCGCGGTCGTAGACGACGTTCGTCGGGCGCGGCGACGCCCCGTGTTCGAGGTAGTAGAGCCCCTGTCGGGAGTCTTCGGCCCAGACGACGCCGTCGGTGTCGACGCCGTGGCTCCGGAGTTCGCCGACGATTCGCCGACCGAGCGGCGAGTCCGGGAGCTTCGAGAACCACGCTGCGTCCCCTCCGAGTCGGGTGGCGGCGACGGCGACGTTCGACTCCGCGCCGCCCGCCTGCACTTCGAGTTCACGGGCGGTTTCGAGTCGCTCGCCACGCGGCGGCGACAGCCGAAGCATCGTCTCGCCGAAGGTCACGAGTGCTGTCATGGACGGCCGTTCGCGGGCGCGATATAAACGTCCGGCGTTGCCGTCGAATGCAGCGCCTGCGGCCGATCTGGTCCCCGCGCCTGCTCACGCGGCCGTCAATCGCCGGACGAGGTAGATGAACGCGATTGGGATGCTCAGAAACGGAATCGCCACGAGGTAGTAGGCGGGCGAGGGAACCCAGTCGCTCTCGCGGGCGAGGTCCAGTCGGTCGGCGTGGAGTGCCAGCGGGCCGACGACCACGGCGGCCGCCGTCCCGTAGAGGCGAATCGCCTGCCCGGCCGCGTCGGCCCACGGCGGTACGCTCGGTCCCGTCGCCGCCGTGAAGAGATACGAGACGACGAGCGCCAGCGGCCCGAAGCAGATGCCCAGAAAGACCAGCGGGTTCATCGCCTCCACCGTCTCGGTGCCCCGACTTGAATCCTCGCCGATGCTATCGGTTCCGAGAATCGGCGGTCGGGTCGCAGATAGCGGCGGGTGACGCGACCGACCCGCGCCGGCTACTCCTCGCGTCGCCGCCCGCCGTGGCCGGGGTAGTCACGCTCGAAGCGCGAGGCGATTTCGTCGCGGTCGAACTCGACGATGACCGGGCGGCCGTGTGGGCAGGCGTAGGGGTTCTCGCAGTCGTCGAGCGCCGCGAGCAGGTCGAGCACGGTGCCTTCCCGGAGCGACGTGTTGCCCGTAATCGAGGGGTAACACGCGAGGTCCGACAGCAGTTCGTCGGCGACGGCGTCGACGGTCTTCCGGCCGCCGTCGGCCTCCTCGCGGACGAACGCCGTCAGCGCGTCCCGGAGTAGACCGGGGTCAAGCGCGGCGTCGAACACCGCCGGCACGGTCCGCACCGAGACGGTCCGCTCGCCGGTCCGCCCGGCGTGGAAGCCCACCTGCGCCAGCGCCTCGCGGTACTCCTCGAACAGCGCCGCCTCGCGCGCCGTGAGTTCGAGTTCGACCGGGTCGGCCAGCGCCTGCGTCGGGGTGTCGCCTTCGACCTCGCCCTTCAGGCGCTCGTAGTTCACGCGCTCGTCGGCGGCGTGCTGGTCGACGAGGACCAACCCCTCGTCGGTCTCGGCGACGATGTAGGTGTCCGCGAGTTGACCGATGATTCGCATCGACGGAAGCGAGTCGAACTCGGGCGAGAGGTCCGCCTCCTCACCGGAGAGGTCGCGCTGGGTCGTCGGTGCGGCGATGCGCGAGGGACGACGCGGAGGGGTTCCGCTGCCCGGCTCGGTCTCCGATTCGTGGTCGCCGGACGACCCCGCCTCCCGTGTCGCCCCCGCTTCGGACCCGTCGTCGGTCGAAAGCGACGACTGCTCGGTCGTCTCCGGACCCGGCGCGAGGTCGTACTCGCGGGGCGGCGTCGGCGGCGTGGACGCTGGCGTCGAAGTGGAACCGGCCGAGTCGGTCGGCGTTTCGGCGGCCGAGCCGGATGCATCGCCGTCAGCCGGATTCTCGGCGTCGACCCCCGCCCTCCGTTCAGTTGCAGGCGTGGTGTCCGGGGTGGCGTCGTCGGTCGCGGCCGCATCCGGGTCCGAGTTCGACCGAGCGCCCGACTCGCGGGCCTCCCGCGCCGACTGCACGTCTCGTACGGACGGGGGATTCGCGTCGTCGTCTGTTTCGCCGTCCGGCTCCGCTTCCCGGACCTCGTGGGGGTCCATCGAGGTCGCGTCGTTGCCGTCGGGCGAGCCGGGTTCGATAGCCGCCTCGTCGGCTTTCGACCGACCACGCGGAGCCGACGACCGGACGAGGCCGTTGCTCAAGAGTGCGTCTTCGACCGCGTCGGTCACGTCGCGCTTGACGCCAGACTCGTCGTCCCAGCGGACCTCCATCTTCCGCGGGTGGACGTTCACGTCCACGGCGTCGGGGGCGACTTCGACGAACAGCACCGCGAAGGGATAGCGGTCGGCGTCGAGTTGGCCGCCGTAGGCGTTGAGGACGGCCTCGCGGAGCACGCGGTCCGTGACGTAACGGTCGTTGACGAACGTCGAGAGGTAGTCGCGGGTGCTCCGGGTGGTCTCGGGGTGGCTCACGAGACCCGAGACGGAGACGCCGGAGGCGTCGTGGTCGACAGGGACCATCGACTCCGCGACCTCGCGGCCGTACACCGAGAGCACGGTCGACTGGAGGTCGCCGCGGCCCTCGGTAGCGAACACCTCGCGGTCGTCGTGTTCGAGCGAGACGGCCACGTCGGGGTTGGCGAGGGCGTAGTGCGTGACGACCGCGTTGACGTGGTCGAACTCGGTCGCCGTCGTCTTGAGGAACTTCCGGCGGGCGGGCGTGTTGTAGAACAGGTCGTCGACCTCGACGACGGTCCCCTCGGGACAACCGGCGGGTCGAATCGACTCGACCTCGCCGCCCTCGTATTTCAACTCGGTGCCCACATCGCCGCCGCGGGGCTTCGACCGGATGGTCAGCCGCGACACCGCGCCGATGGTGTGGAGCGCCTCGCCGCGGAAGCCGAGGGTGCCGACGCCGGCTTCGAGGTCCTCGATGTCGCCGATTTTGCTCGTCGTGTGCTCGCGGACGGCGAGTTCGAGGTCTTCTTCGCTCATGCCGACGCCGTCGTCACGGATGCGGACGCCCTCCACGCCGCCGGCGTCGACGGCCACGGAGATGCGCGTCGCGTCCGCGTCGAGGCTGTTTTCGAACAGCTCCTTGACGACCGAGGCCGGTCGCTCGACCACCTCGCCGGCGGCGATGCGCTGGATGGTCTTCTCGTCGAGCTGTTTGATGTCGCTCATTCGCCGTCACCGCCGTCCAGTTTCGACTGCCACGCCTGCACCTTCGACATCAGGTCCAGCGGCGACGTGTCGTTCACGTCGGTCGCCCGGAGTTCGTCGAGGACGGCTTCGGTCTCCGAGTCCAGCGCGGGCTCGGCGTCCGCGTCCGTCTCGATACTCGCGTCGGCGACCGCACCGACCGACCCGTTGCCCGCCGCGCCGTTCGCGGCCGCGCCGGAGCCCGCTGAGCCGCCCGTGTCGTCGCGGCCCTCCGCGACGTTCATCTGCCCACTTCCCACGTCGAAGACGGCCTGTACGGGCTCCGAGGTTCCGGACCCCTTCGCCTCGATGGCCTTCTCCTCGCGGAGCCGGTCGAGCACGTCGGCGGCGCGGTCGACCACCGGGCGCGGGACGCCCGCCAAATCGGCGACGTGAATCCCGTAGCTCCGGTCGGTCGGGCCGTCGACGACGGTTCTGAGGAACGTCACGTCGCCGTCGCGCTCGTCGGCCGCGACGTGGACGTTGGCGACGCGGTCGAGGTGGTCCGCGAGGCTCGTCAGTTCGTGGTAGTGCGTGGCGAACAGCGTCTTCGCGCGTATCTCATTGTGGAGGTACTCGGTGGCCGCCCACGCGATGGAGATGCCGTCGTAGGTCGCGGTCCCGCGGCCCACCTCGTCTAAGATGACGAGCGAGTCCTCGGTGGCCGAGTGGAGGATGTTCGAGAGCTCCTGCATCTCGACCATGAACGTCGAGCGACCCTGCGCGAGTTCGTCCAGCGCGCCGACGCGGGTGTAGATGCCGTCGACGACGCCGACGGTCGCCGAGCGTGCGGGGACGAAACTGCCGACCTGCGCGAGGAGCGTGATGAGCGCCGCCTGCCGCATGTACGTCGATTTGCCGGACATGTTCGGCCCGGTGACGATGAGGAAGCCGCGCTCGTCGTCCATGCGGAGGTCGTTCGGGACGAAGTCGGTCGTCGTCTCCACGACCGGGTGGCGCCCGGCCTCGATGTCGAGCGCTCCGGCCTCGGTGAGTTCGGGGCGCGTCCACCCGTTGCCGGCGGCGTGGGTCGCGAGCGACGCCAGCGCGTCCACCTCGGCGATGGTCCGACCCACGTCCTGTAGGAGTTCGGCGTGCTGGGCCACGCGCTCGCGGAGGTCCTCGAACAGTTCGTATTCGAGGTCGCCGCGGGCCTCTTCGAGCCGGAGAATCTCGCGTTCTTTCTCCTCTAACTCCTCGGTGACGAAGCGCTTGGAGTTCTTGAGCGTCTTTATCTGCCGGTAGTGGTCGGGCACCTGGTCGGCGACCGACTTGCCGACTTGGATGTAGTAGCCGTCGGTCTTGTTGCGGTCGACGGTGACGTGCGAGAGGCCGTGGTCCCGCTTCTCGCGGTCGGCGAGCGTGTCGAGCCACGACTTCGCCGACTCGTGGCGCTCGATGAGGTCGTCGAGTTCGTCGTCGTAGCCCGTCTGGAACAGGCCGCCCTGCGTGACCGTCTTCGGCGGGTCCTCAGCGAGCGCGTCGGCGAGGTCGGTTCGGAGGTCGGCCGCGGCGTCCCGGTCGGGCCGCGAGACGACTTCCGCGAGCGGGGAGTCCGCGAGTTCGGTCCCCTCGATGGCGTCGGCGAGGGCGGGAAGCACCGAGAGCGTGTCCCGAACCGACAGCAGGTCGGACGCGCCGGCGCTTCCGGACGCCGACCGGGAGGCGAGTCGTTCGAGGTCGTACGCCCCGTCGAGCACCTCTCGGACGCGCTCGCGGGCGAGGGCAGCCGAGGCGAGCGACTGCACCGCGTCGAGGCGGCGAGCGAGTTCGTCGCGGTCGCGCCGCGGCCGGGTCAACCACTCGCGGAGGAGGCGGCCGCCGGGCGAGGTGACGGTGTGGTCTATCGTGTCGAACAGCGACCCCAAGCGGTCGCCGTGCATCGTCTCCGTGAGTTCGAGGTTGCGCTGGGTGGTCGCGTCGAGTTCGAGCAGGTCCGAGGGGTGGTAGACCTGCAGGCGCGTCATCGACCGGAGGACGCCCGCGCCCGTCTCCTCGACGTAGGCGAGGACACCGCCGGCGGCGCGGGTCGCGAGGTCGGAATCGAGGCCGACGCTATCGACCGTTGACGCGCCGAACTGCTCGCGGACGGCGTGGCGGGCGCGACCCGGCGCGAACGCCTCGGCGGAGAAAAGTGAGAAAGAGGCGTCGGTGGCCTCGCGCAGCCGCGAGAGCGTCTCGTCGTCGCTCCGCAGGTCCGGGCCGGGGAGGACTTCGACGGGAGCGAAACGGTAGAGTTCGGCCGCGGCGTCGTCGACGGTCTCGGCCTCGGTCACGAGGAACTGGCCGGTCGTGATGTCGGCGAACGCGAGGCCGACGCCGTCGCCGTCGGTCACGACGGCCGCGAGGAACTGCGCGTCGGCACGGGACGTTTCGAGGAGCGTCCCCGGGGTGACGACGCGCTTGATTTCGCGGCGGAGGTCGCCGGACTCGGTCTCGTACTGGTCGGCGACGGCGACCCGGTAGCCGCGCTCGACGAGCGCCTTGAGGTAGGGCGTCAGGTCGTTCAGCGGCACGCCCGCCATCGGATACGACGACCCGTGCGAGGACTTCTGGGAGACCTTGAGGTCGAGTTCGCGGCCGACCGTCTCGGCGTCGTCGGCGAAGAACTCGTAGAAGTCGCCGCACTGCATGGCGAGCAGGTCGGCGTCGGTCTCCTCTTTCAACGAGAGGAACTGTCCGACGATTCCCTGAGTAGTCATGTCCGCACGTGGGCGGGCCGGCGGATAAAACGCTACGATGCCCCGGCCGACGGGGTGCGCGCGACCCGAGCCAAACCCGCCCGCTGCGACGACCCGGTTGTATGTCGAATGGTAGCATGTCCATATTTCGTGTTCGATGTTGGACAATCCTCCCAAAAATACAGCGTATGATAATTGGCGGCCCAAAATTATATGGGGGAGTTGTCTCGGGCAATCTGTGACAGCAAGGTACGACAGACGAACGTTTCTTCGCACCGCCGCCGGCGCGGTGGGGCTCGGCTCGCTGTCCGGGTGCGTGGGGACGTTCGGAACGGAGTCCGGGGAGCCCGTTCGATTCGGGGCGATGTTGCCCGTCAGCGGGTCGCTGGAGCAGGTTGGAACGCACGGCAAGCGTGCCGCCGAGCAGGCGGTCGAAGACATCAACCGCGCGGGCGGCGTGCTCGGGCGGCCGGTCGAACTGACCACCGTGGACACGGAGGGGTCCGCGTCGGTCGCGACTGACGGCTACGCCTCGCTGGTCGACGCGGGCGTCGTCGGCTTCGTCGGCGGCCTCGTCAGCGACGTGTCGCTCGCGCTCGCTCCGAAGGCGGCCGACGACGCCGTCATGGAGATGAGCCCGGCGAGCACGAACCCGCGGCTCTCGGACGCCGGGCGCGCCGACGGGCGGAAGTTCTTCGGCCGGACCGTCCCGAGCGACAGCCTGCAAGCGACCGCGATGGCGAAGATTCTCGACGCGCCGCAGTACGCCGACGCCGACCGGGTCGCCCTCCTCACCGTCGACGGGGCGTTCGGCTCGGATCTCGGCACCGCGCTCGGCGACCAACTCGACGCGGAGGTCGTCACCGAGGTCAGCTACGACCCGGCCGCGGACGACTTCGGCGGCGTCGTCGACGAGGTGTTCGCCGACTCGCCCGACGCGGTCGGCTTCGTCAGCGTCCCCGGACAGGAAGGAGGCGTCCTCGACGCCTACGGCGCATCCGACTACGAGGCCCCGTGGGTCTTCTCGGCGGGCCTCTTCGACGGCGAGATACCGTCCTATTACGAGGGCTTCTACAGCGCCTCGCTGTCGTCGGTTCGGACTGACGGCTACTTCCACCTCTCCCAGCGGCTCTCCGACATCGCGCCCCTGCAACCCTATGCGGCGAACGCCTACGACGCCTTGTTCCTCATGGCGACGGCCGCGGAGTACGCTGGCGAGGCGTCCGGACCGGCCATCGCCGACGCCCTGCAGGCGGTCTCGGGTGGAACCGGACACACCGTCTCAGTCGGCGAGTTCGACCGGGTTCGGACCCTCGTCGACGCCGGCCGCGAACTGAACTATCAGGGCGCGTCGAGCGGGGTCGACCTCACGGCCGCGCTCGAACCGCTGAGTTCGTACCTCGTCGAGCGTGTCCACAACGGCTCGGTCGAACAGGTCGAACTCCTCCAGCGCCAGTTCTTCGAGTCCGGGGGTTCGCAATGAACCCGTTCTCGCGGCTGACGAGCCTCCTCGAACGGGCGCTTCCGAACGTGATTCGCCGCCGCTACGCGGCGAAGTTCGGCGTCGTGCTCCTCCTCATCGTGGTCGTCATGGGCGGCGCGGGCGCGTACATCCACTTCGACACCAAATCCGTCGTGGAGTCGCAGACCGAATCCCAGATTCGCGGCGCGGCGGCGACGGAGGCCAAGTCGGTCTCCGACTGGGTGTCCTCGAAGGAGTCGACCGTCTCGTTCCTCGCCGAGTCGCTTGCCGACCAGCCGGCGGGCACCCCGGCGGCCGACCACCAGCGATGGCTCGAAGGGAAACTCATCCAGCTCTCCGGTGACGTTCGCTCGCTCCACTACGTGGACGCCGACACCGGCGCGGTCGTCGCCAGCACGACCGACAGCGCGACCGGGCAGTCGCTCGACTCGCTGTCCGCGCCGTGGGCCGACGACGCCGCGGCGCTGGCGTCCGGCCAGTCCGTGACCGTCACCGAGCCGTACGAGTCCGGCGGCGAACCGGTCGTCGCGTTCGCCGCCCCCGTCTCCGGCGCCAACGGGGCAATCGTCCTGACGGCGTCGCTGGAAGCCGGCTCCCACCAGTTCGAATCGCCCTATGCGACCGGCGACACCAAGGTCGTCTCCGAGTCGGGAACCATCCTCTTCGACAACCGCAAGGCGTCCATCCTCGACCAGTACGCGGCCGCCGACGGCTCGTCCATCGAGGCCATCGATGCCGCGCTGTCCGGGCAGACCGGCTACGATGTCGTCTCCGCCCGCACGGGCATGGAGTCCGGCGAGTACGCAATGGCGTACGCGCCTATCACCGGCACCGACTGGGTGCTCACCTACCACGTCCCGGCCGACCGGGCGTTCGCGCTCCAGTCACAGGTGACGACGAACGTGATGCTCCTCGTCGCCTTCGCCGTCGGCGCGCTGTTCCTCGTCGGTGCGACCATCGGCCGCGGCACCGCGCGGTCGCTCTCGGTCGTCGCCCGCAACGCCGACGATATCGCCAACGGTGAGGTCGACGGCGACCTCCCGAACACCGCCCGCATCGACGAGATGGGTCGGCTGTACGACTCCTTCGAGTCGATGCAGGCGTATCTGACAACCGTCGCCGGGCAGGCCGAGGCGCTCGCGGACAAGCGCTTCGATGACCCCGTCCTCGACGAAGACATTCCGGGGTCGTTCGGCGAGTCGATGGGCCAGACGCACACGGAACTCGAAGCCCTCATCACCGAACTCGAAGCGAAGGCGGCCGAGTTCAGCGAGACGATGGCGGACGCCGCCGACGGCGACCTCACGCGCCGGATGTCCGAGGACGCCGACAACGACGCGATGAACGAGATGGCGCGGTCGTTCAACGACATGGCCGACGAACTCGAAGCGACCGTCGCGGAGGTCGTCGAGTTCGCCGAGACCGTCGCCGCGGCCAGTCAGGAGGTCACCGCGAGTTCCCAAGAGATAGAGCGCGCGAGCCGGCAGGTCAGCGAATCCACGCAGGTCATGGCCGAGGGCGCGCACGAACAGCGCGAGAACCTCCGGCAGACGACGAGCGAGACGAGCAACCTCTCTGCGACCATCGAGGAGGTCGCCTCCTCGGCGAGCGAACTCGAACGCACAGCCCAGCACACCCTCGAAGCGAGCGAGGACGGCCACGAGGCGGCCGCTAACGCTATCGACACCATCGAGACCGTCGAGACGCAGACCCGCCGAACGGTCGACCGCATCGAGGACCTCGAAGGCGACATGGCCGAAATCGGCGACATCGTCGAACTCATCACCGACATCGCGGAGCAGACGAACATCCTCGCGCTCAACGCGAACATCGAGGCCGCCCGCGCGGGCGAGGCCGGCGAGGGCTTCTCGGTCGTCGCCAACGAAGTCAAGGAACTCGCCGGCGAGACCAAGGCCTCCGCCGAGGAAATCGAGGCGACCATCGAGGAGGTCCAAGCGAAGTCCGCGGCGTCCGTCTCCGAGATGCGCGAGACGCGCGACGCTGTCGACTCCGGCGTCGACGCGGTCCAAACCGCCCGCGACTCGCTGGACACCATCGTCGAGAACGTCCGCGAGACGACCGACGGCGTCGACGAAATCAGCCGGACCACGGACGAACAGGCCGCCTCGACCGAGGAGGTCGCGTCGATGATGGACCGCGTGTCCGATATCAGTGACGAGACCGCCGAGCGCGCCGAGTCGGTCGCGGCCGCGGCCGAAGAACAGACCGCCTCGCTCAGCGAGGTCTCCGACGGCGCGGACCGTCTCGCCACCCAGTCCGAGCGGCTGATGTCGCTCGTCTCCGAGTTCACCGTCGACCACGACGCCGCGGGCCGCGACGGCGCGCTCGTCGACTCCGACGCTGCGTCGACCGTCGAACTCGACGCCCCGGCGACCGACGGTGGTCTCGACGCAGACGGCCGTTCCGACCGCATCGACGACGATCGTTCCGACAGACTCGACTGACGCCGCGCTCGCCCGTCGCAGGGCGGCCCCGCACCCCTCCGAATGGCTCGTCACCCATTCGGTCTTCTCGGGTCCCCTATTCGGCCCTCTCCGGCCCTCCCCGGTCCCCTACTCGGCTCTCCCACCCGACGACCGCGTTTCTCGACCGTTCGTGTTCCGCATCCGCTCGCCAAAGATACCGATTCAGTACCACCCAATATCAGATATGATAGCTTAGAGCGTAGCGTTATACCGGCAATCCTCGTGGGGAGAATGTATGGACCTGCTTTCGCGACTCGCGGCGCTGGTCCCGGGGGTCGGGGCTCGGACGCGGACCGACGGTGGCGCACAGGCGGACGAACGAGGGACGGTCGCGCTGGCGGCGGAGCGACTGGACACGGGTGCTCTGCTCGACGGCGTGGGGATGCCGGTGTTCGTCCTCGACGCCGACAACCGAATCATCGCGTGGAACGACCCGATTTCGAAGCTCACGGGCGTCCCCGCGTCGGAGGCGCTCGGGTCGGAACACGTGAGCGAACTGTTCTACCCGGACGGTCGGCGGGCGAAGACGCTCGCCGACAAGGTGCTCGCCGACCCGCGGACCGCCGACGAGGTCCACGGGCTCGACGTGGTTGACGAGGGCCGCCGGCTCTACCGCGACACCAGCACGATGACGGACCGAAACGGCGCGAAGCGCCACATTGCCTTTACCGCCCAACCGCTGTTCGAGGGCGACGAACTGGTCGGCGTCGTCGAGGCGGTCCACGACCGGACCGACGCCGTGGAGAAACAGCGGGCGTCCGAGGCGCTCGTCGACGAGGTCTCGACCACCATCGGGAGCCTCACGGCCGGCGACCTCTCGGCCCGCGCGTCGTTCACGGACGACCGCGGCGTCCTCAACGACGAGACGCTGGCGGTCGTCTCGGACCTCAACGAGATGGCGACCCGGTTCGACCGCCTCGCCAGCGAGGTCGACGCCACGACGGCCGACCTCGGCGGCGCGATTCAGCGGGCTGCGACCGCTGCGACCGACATCGAGTCGCAGGTCACGGAGCAGGCGGACCTCCTCTCGACGGGCGCAGAGGAGATGCAGGACCTCTCGGCCAGCATGGAGGAGATAGCGGCCACCTCCGACGAGGTCGCGTCGGCGGCGAACCAGGCCCGCGCGGCCGCCGAAAACGGGCAGGAGGCCGGACAGAGCATCCGGAGCGCGACCGACCAGGTCATCGACATCTCCGACGAACTGCTCGACAGCGTGACCGAACTCCAACAGCGCATGGGCGTCATCGAGGAGGTCGTCGAGGTCATCGCGGAGGTCGCAGACCGGACGAACCTGCTCGCGCTCAACGCGAACATCGAGGCCGCCCGCGCGGGCGAGGCCGGCGAGGGCTTCTCGGTCGTCGCCGACGAGGTCAAACAGCTCGCGAACCAGACCCACGAGCACACCGAGGAAATCGCCGACAGCATCGCCGAGATTCAGGAACAGGCCGACGAGACAGTGTTGGCCTCCGAGCAGTCACACGAGCAGATTCAGGTCGCTTCCGGCGAAATCGAGGACGTGCTCGCCTCGCTCTCCGAAATCGCGGACGCCGCGGATTCCGCGGCCAACGGCGTCACCGAGGTCGCCCGCGCGACCGACTCGCAGGCGACGAACATCGAGGAGGTCACGACCACGATTCAGGTGGCCCAAGAGCACGCGACCGCCGCCGAGGCGTCGACGACCGACATCACCGACGCGACGGCCGACCAGACGGTCGCCCTCGACGCGCTCGCCGACCGGGTGGACGCCCTCGTCGGCGGCGACGCGACGGCGGTCGAGGAACTGGACGCGATGGACTTCGACGACGCGGATGCCGACGTGGTCGACGACGCGGACGCCGACTCGATTCGCGCAGCGACCGACGGCGGGTCGGACGACGAGTTCGGCGGATTCCAGTTCGATCGGTAGCCCGTCTCCCCCGAGACGACGGCGCTGTTGAACCCCTCACCGCAGATAGCCTGCTGAGGCCGGCTGAATGCCGCGCGCGAGTCGGTAACTGACATAGTGACCAGTAGGAGAGAATCGCTCAGAACAGCCAACTGCCGCCTCAAACAAGGACTTTTTGATATTGACTATTCCTCATTGATACATGGTTAAGCGGACTGAGCTTGTTAAACAACTTCAGGAAACGTTCGGATGTACTGAAAGTGGAGCTAACAAGATCGCCAATAAGGCGGTGGAATTTGAACCCATTTTTGAAGAAATATTTGATGGGAAATTCACGTCCGATTTGATAGTATCGAAAATGAACTCTTCAGGACAATTTTCTCCCGGAAATATGTGGAATTGGTATGTTGGTAGTCTCTCTTTCATTGGCGAAGTTGATGCTGACAAATTCAAAGTGGAAAGTGTTGAAACAGACAGTAGTGATAGTTGGCAATTCTCATCTCACTCGGTATCCGAAGGAGAAAATGACGACGGTGATGATTGGTTTGATGAATACGCTGACTCCTTCAGATGAATATACGGATGCTACTCAACGGTTAGTTCAGCGTGGATGAGACGGAATAAACGAGTCCTCTGCGCTGAAATCACCCTCTCTATTCAGCACGCCGACTCTGTCCGCTTCTGAGGGTTCAACGGAGCCGAGACGGACTCTCCTCAGTCGAGGCTGATTGCACAGCTCTCGACGTAGTCGATGTCCTCGATGGAGTCGACGCCGCCCTCGCCGCAGACGGGACAGTCCGGGTTCTTCCGGTACGGGACCGTCTCGAACGTCATGTCCATGGCGTCGTAAAACAGGAGCCGCCCGTCGAGCACCTCGCCCTCGTCGAGGAGGAGCTTCATCGCTTCCGTCGCCTGAATACAGCCGACCGTGCCGGGGAGGACGCCGAGGACGCCGGTCGTCGCGCAGTCGGGGACCGTCCCCGGTTCGGGCGCTTCGGGGAACAGACACCGATAGCACGGGCCGTCGGGGACGAGCGTCGTCGCCTGTCCCTCGAACTTGTATATCGCCCCGTGGACCAGCGGGATTCCCTCGAAGCGACAGACGTCGTTGAGCAGGTAGCGCGTCGGGAAGTTGTCCGAGGCGTCGACCACCACGTCCGCGCCTGCGACGACCTCGTGGACGTTCGACTTGTCCACGCGGGCCTCGACCGGTTCGACCGACACGTCGGGGTTGAGCCCGCGGACGAACGCGGCGGCGCTCTCGGCCTTGGCCACGCCTACGTCGTCGTCGCGGTGGATAACCTGCCGCTGGAGGTTGCTCCGCTCGACCACGTCGTCGTCGACGACGACGAGTTCGCCGACGCCGACCGCCGCGAGGTACTGGATGGCCGGCGCGCCCAACCCGCCCGCGCCGACGACGACGACCCGCGCCGAGAGCAGTCGCTCTTGGCCCTCCGGGCCGACCTCGTCCATGATGATGTGCCGCGAGTAGCGGTCCAACTGGGTGGCGTCGAGTGAGAGCGTCATATCCCGAGGTTGGCGTCGGCCCCGAATAAACCCGCGGCACGGACGGAACCGTCTCCCGTGGCTCGGAACCCGGGCCGTCGCCTCCGACGACTGCATCGCCGGAAGCGACGCGCCTTTGCCGCTCCGCCCGTCACGTCGGGTATGGTCGCCGAGACGACGCCCGACGAACTACGCGAGAAACTGGCCGACGACGATGACCTCGCCGTCATCGATATCCGAGACCCCTCGTCGTACACGTCCGGCCACATCCCCGGGTCGGAGAACCTCCCGGCGGCGACGCTCGGCCCCGAGGTGTTCGACCGCGAGTGGCCCGCCGAGGTGGTCGTCTCGTGTTACGTCGGCAAGAGTTCGAAACAGGTCGCCTCGGTGCTGGACAGCAACGTCGACGCGGACGTGTCCAGCCTCCGCGGCGGCTTCGACGCGTGGGACGGCGCGGTCGAAGACGGCACCGAGGGCGAGGACGAAGCGGACCTCGGTCCCACGTCGCCGTTCTGAATCGTCGACGCTTCTTTTCGGACTGCGCTTTGACTCGCAGAGCGACGTCCGTGCCTACTCACCGGGCACCGTGACGGGCGACCCGCGCCGCCGGTTTCGGTTCTGCAGATAGAAGACGAAGACTGCGAGGCCGCCGAGCACCGGCAGGAGGACGAACGCGACGAAGAATCCCACCGCCCACATGTCCGCCGTGTCCATCGCCCGACGCTTCGCGTCCCGATATAGCCACGCCGCTCCGAGGACCGCGGCGGCGAGGAGCAGCGGCCCGCCGAGTTCGATACTGACCATGCAGTCGTGTCAGTAGTTCTGACCGGCCGGAATAAGCGTACGGGCCGTCGATTCCGACGGAGACGAAGCCACGGCTCGGCGGTCGATAAAGAGAGAAGATTGGCGCGGTGCGCGGGACGTTACTTGCCGCGGCCGTTGCCGGCGCGGATGGAGGGACGGATGTGCTCCGTACCCTTGCCGCGGTTCTGGAGACCGCGGTTCTTCTTGCCCGCGTTGGTGAGACCGCGGAAGGCGCGGCCGTCGTGGGTGTCGTCGCAGATCCAGTTGAGGTCGTCGTCGTTCTGGATGGCCGGGTGCTCGGGGTCGATGAGGATGACTTCCTGCCACTTCTGGGAGCCGTCCTGTCCGACGCCGTAGGAGTTCAGCACGCGCAGATTGGGGTGCTTGCGCGAGGCGCGCTCCTCCGCGATGCGCGGGATGGACTTCCGGCGGCCGATGCGGTTGACGCCCTGGCGCTTCGTGCGGCGGCCGGCCTTGTGGCGCTGTTTGCGCGCGCCGCCCTTGCGGACGGAGACGCGGACCACGACGATGCCCTGCTTGGCCTTGTAGCCGAGCTCACGGGCCTTGTCGAGGCGGGTGGGGCGCTCGATGCGCTCGATAGCGCCCTGCTCGCGCCACTCCTGTTTTCGCTGCCACTGGAGTTCGGCCAGCTTGCCTTCCTTCGGGGTCTTCCACGCTTCCTTGATGTGGGAATAGAAGCTTCGTGCCATTGTATATCACCGCGGGCGCTTGCGATTCAGTCCGTCGGGGAATCCCCCTGAGACCACATTTCGTCCCGTGCGTGACGGGTGCCCTCTGGCGTGCCCGCATTGCCAGCGAGTTGGCGGAACTACCGGCAGGGGAGGGTTAAGGACTTCGGATTCTCACGGCGCGCGTGCCACCGACTCACGCGGTGAGGCGGTCGAAAAAGACGGTATCGAGGATGCGCCCGACGCGGCTCAGCCTTCCATCCCGCCGAACGACAGACCACCTTCGATGTAGCGCTGTGCGAACAGGTAGATGAGCATAATCGGCGCGGCGAACGTCAGCGCGAACGCCGAGAACCGGGCCCACGGGATGGAGTACCGGCCGACGAGCGAGTACAGCCCGACGGGCAGCGTGTAGTTGTCCGTCGAAAGCAGCGTCTGGGCGACGACGAACTCGGTCCACCCGGTGAGGAAGGTGAAGATGAACACCGTCGCCAGTCCCGCCTTCGACAGCGGCAGGATGATTTCGGTGACGATTTTCCACGACGGCGCGCCGTCCATCATCGCGGCCTCCTCGTAGGAGACGGGAATCCCGTCCATGTACGTCTTCAGGAGCCACGTGTTGAACGGGACCGCGGTCGCGGCGTAGTACGCCGACAGCGCGAGTTTGCTGTCGTTGAACCCGAACTGGACGAACAGGGCGTACAGCGCGATGAGGAGCGCGACACCCAGCCCGCCGCCAATCTGCGTGAACAGCACGTAGCCGTACAGCACCTTCGAACGGCCGATGAACTGCCGGCGCGACAGCGCGTACGCGCTGGGGACGATGAGACACATTGCGAGCAGCACCGTCGGAATCGCCACGGTGAGGCTGTTCGCGAAGAACCGCTTGAACTCGGAAGTCTCCGTGACGCCGTACTGCGACACGTCGAGGAACGCCAGTTCGGGCGTCTGCAGGAACACCTCGTAGCCGCCGAGGCCGAGGCTGATGCGGTAGCTCGGGACGATGAGGTCGCCGATGACCCACAGGAACGGCTCGATTGTCGGGTCGGCCGGCCACAGACGAATCCCGCTCGACGAGTACAGCGACGCGCCGGTACCCGAGAAGGCCCCGACGGCGACCCAGTACAGCGGGAACAACAGGAGCGCGACGACGACCGCGGCACCGAGAGTGATGCCGGCGGTCTTCAGCACCGTCGCGGGGCTGACGTGCCCCTCGCGGATGCCTTCGAGGGTGTACTTGGCGTCCTTGACCGACTCGACGGGAGCCATCGCGGCGGCCCGCGCGTCGTCGGCGAGTTCGGACGCGATATCTGAGATGACGCTCATGCGTCGTCCACCCCGTCGGCGAGCTGTCCCTTCTTGACGTTCAGCATCATGAAGACGCCGATGACGGCCACGGCGACGAGCATGATGGCCGCGCCCTCACCGTACTTCTGGAAGCGGAACGCCTCGCGGTAGCCGTAGACGATGAGGAGTTCGTTCGTCCGCGACGGCCCGCCCTGGTTGAACACGTACGGGATGAGGAACTGCTGGAACGACGCCGCGGCCGTGAGAATCGAGGCGAACAGCACGGGGCGCTTGATAGAGGGAAGCGTCACGTGCAGGAAGCGGGCGAAGAAGCCCGCGCCGTCTATCATCGCCGCCTCGTGGAGCTCCTCGGACACGTCCTGCAGGGCACTCACGGTGATGATGACCATGAACGGGTACGCCAGCCACGCCTCGGTGACGTTGTAGGCGAGGAAGGCCATCCAGCGCTCGGAGAGCCAGGCGACCGAGTCGAGGCCGGCCATCCGGAGGAACTGGTTGGCGAGGCCGAACTCGGCCGAACTGAAGATACCGCGCCAGATGGTGATGGTGAAGATACCCGGCAGGCCGAGCGGGATGATGATGAGCGCTCGCATGAACCGCTTGCCGCGGACGCGCTCGCCCGTCACCACGAGCCCGATGCCGAGGCCGACGAGCACCTTGAGCGCGACCGACGTGGCGACGAACAGCCACGTCACGCCCATCGAGTTCCAGAACTGGCCGTCCGAGAGGACCGTCACGTAGTTGGCGAGGCCGACCCACTGCTCTTTGCCCTGGAACAGCGTGGCCGGCTCCGCGTTGGTGAACGAGAGATACACCAGGTACAGGACGGGAAACAGCATGAACGCGAGGAAGACGAACAGCCCCGGCAGTACCAACAGCAAGGGTAGGTCGTCCTTGCTCACCACCGGGCTGTCCGCGACGCGCTCGACGGCGCTGTCGACGACGCTCATCGTCCTTACTCCCAATTAGACCGGATGTTCTCTTCGGCCTTCGTGAACGCGGGTTCGAGCTCCGCGTCGCCGTTTTTCACGCTGTTGAAGGCGTCTTCGAGCGGCCCCCACACGTCGCCCATGTTCGGGTGGGTCGGGATGGGAGTGCCGAGCGAGACGGACTCCGAGAAGCCTTGGACGGCCTCGGGGAGGTCGCTGCTCGAAGCGAGTTCCTTGTGGACCGGGATGTAGCCGAACTCCTCGGCGTTCGCCGAGAGCACGTCGGTGTTCGTGGTGTACCACTCGGCGAACGCGCGGGACGCGGCCGCCGTCGCCTCGTCGCCCTCCAGCGTCGAGGTGAAGTAGAGCTGCTTGACCGTCGTGTACGGCTTGGGCTCGGCGTCGCCCTCGGGCGAGGGGAGCCGGGCGATGCCGGCGTCGATGTCGTTGGAGCGAACGTCGCCGAGGAACCACGGTCCGTTGATGGCGAACGGGGCGTTGCCTTCGAGGAAGACGGCCGCCTGCGGGTCGTAGCCCGTGTCCTTCGGCTGGTACGGGACGAAGTTGTCGAGGATGAACTGGAACCCTTCGAGGGTCGCTTCGTTCGACAGGCCAAGTTCGACGTTCGACTCGTCGAAGTAGTAGCCGCCGAAGGCGTGGGCCCACGCGCTCATGAAGTAGGCGTCCAGCGGGTAGCTGAGGCCGTACATCCCGTTTTCGGGGTCGTGGTACTCCTCCATGATGGCCGTCATGTCGGCGATGGTCTCGGGCGCTTCGTCCACCAGCTCCTTGTTGTAGATGAGGCCGACGGTCTCGGCCGCGTAGGGGAGCGCGACGGTCGCGCCGTCGAACTGGACCGCCTCCTGTGCGGGGCGGGTGTAGACCGAGAGGTCCACGTCCAGCTGGTCGCTCTGGTCCGAGAGGAAGCCGTTCTGGTAGTACTCGCCGGTCCAGTCGTGGGCCCAGTCGAACATTGCCGCGCCCTGCCCGGCCGGGATGGCGGAGGTCGTCTTCTTCCGGAGGTCAGCGATTTCGGCGGGCTTCGCCGTGTGGGCCGTCTCCGAGGTGAACGTCTCGGCGTTGGCTTCGAGCGACTTCTTCTCGGCTTCCGCGCGCTGGTGCCAGAGCGTGAACGTCCCGCTCGGACCCGCGGACTCAGATTCCCCTCCCGCGGTGGTCTCCTCGCCACCGTCGTCGCCCTCCGCACCGCTCTGTTCGGGTGTCTGCGTCGAATCGGTCTCCGACACGCCCACGCACCCTGCGAGTGCGCCGACGGCCGTCGTGCCTGCCAGTTGCTTCAGGATTGTGCGGCGGTTCATTGGCATAACGAATCTATGATGAACTATGTGTTCATATATTTAATAGTTCGGAATGACGGCCGCATTCGCGGAGAAAATTGCCAATTCGGTGGCTCAGTCTAGTTCCCTAGTCTGGCGATAGGAGAGCTATAGATTCCAAAATCAAGCGTCTGAAATTCGATACGAACTATTGCATCACAAATTCAGAAAATAGGAAAACGATTATGGACGATGGGGACAGACAGGGAGTAATGGCACGTCTCACGCTCGAAGCGCTTCGCAAGGAGTACGACCGGGGTCGCGTCGTCGCCGTCGAGGACCTCTCGCTCGACGTCGAGGACGGCGAGTTCATCACCGTCGTCGGTCCCTCAGGGTGCGGGAAATCGACCACACTCCGCATGGTCGCGGGGTTGGAATCACCCTCCGGCGGCACGATTCGAATCGGCGGCGAGGACGTCACGGACCAGCACGCCCGCAAGCGCGACGTGGCGATGGTGTTCCAGAACTACGCGCTGTACCCGCACAAGACCGTCATGCAGAACATGGCGTTCGGCCTGCGGATGAGCACCGACCTCTCGAAGGACGAGCGCCGCGAGCGCGTCCGCGAGACGGCGGCGATGATGGGCATCGAGGACCTCCTCGACGACAAGCCCGACGAGCTTTCCGGCGGGCAGAAACAGCGCGTCGCGCTCGGCCGCGCCATCGTCCGCGAACCCGACGTGTTCCTGTTCGACGAGCCGCTTTCGAACCTCGACGCGAAGCTCCGCACCACGATGCGGACCGAGATTCAGCGCCTCCAGAACGAACTCGGTATCACCTCGCTGTACGTCACCCACGACCAGGCGGAGGCGATGACGATGGGCGACAAAATCGTCATCCTCAACGACGGCAAACTCCAGCAGGTCGGCCGCCCGAAGGACGTGTACGAGAACCCCGCCAACGAGTTCGTCGGCGGCTTCGTCGGCTCGCCGTCGATGAACTTCCTCGACGTGTCGGTCGAACGCGAGGGCGACCGCCTCGTCCTCGTCGGCGACGGTCCCTTCTCCTACCGCCTGTCCGAATCGTTCTCGGCGACGCTCCGCGAGTCGACCGACGCAACCGAACTCCGCGTCGGCGTCCGCCCGGAGGACGTGGTGACGACCTCGTCCGGCGAGAACGTCGTCGATTCGACCGTCGGTGTCGTCGAACCCATCGGCTCGGACAACTACCTCCACCTCGACATCGGCCCCGACTTCATCGCCCGCGTCGACTCGGACATCGAACCCGAGACGGGCGAGACGGTCGGCGTCACCTTCGACGAGTCGGACCTCCACGTCTTCCACCCGCGAACCGGCGAGTCGCTCCTCTACCGCGAGTCCAAGCGACGCGCGGCCCCGACGCAGTAACCGTGAAGAAGTAGTTCGCTGTTTTCTCGCGGCGGTTCCTCGTTGTTCGACAGCCGCGTCGCCGCCGACTTACTCTCCGTCGAAGGCGTCGTCGGCGTCGAGCGTCGCCAGCGTCGCCAGCCGGAGCGCGTGCGGCCAGCCGAGCGGCGTCGCGCTGTCGGGCGTGCCGTCGTCGAAGAACTGCTCCGCGAGGTAGCCCTCGTCGGTGCACAGCGGGCCGTCGGGGAGGACGAGGTCGAGGAGTGCCCGACCCTCGTCGGCGAACGCTCCGGCCCGGTCGTCGTCGTGGGCGGCCAGCAGGGCAGCGAGTTCGACGCCGGCGTTCGCGCCCCACGCGGTCGAGACGGTCCAAATCTTCTCGGAGGACTGCTCGCGCATCCGCCAGTCGTCGCCCTCGAAGCGGACCAGTCCCTTTACGTCGCTGTCGTCGGGGTCGTGCCAGAGGCCGTCGAAGACGGACTCGACGTGGCGGACGAGTCGGTCCAGTCGGTCGTCGTCGACGGGTTCGAGTCGGTCGTAGGTCCGGTGGGCCGACGCGAGCGCGAGCGCGGCGGAGTCGTAGCGGTCGTCGAGTTCGCCGTCGGCGACGCGGAGCGCGTAACAGCCGCGGCCCTCGCTCCAGAGGTGGTCGATACCCTCGTACACCTCGCGGGCGCGCGCCGCGGCCCGGTCAGTCAGCGCCGAATCGAGGTCAGATAGCGCGAGTTCGACGTAGGCTTCGAGGAACGTCGCGGCGGTGTGGCTGAACCGGCCGGTCATGTTCTCCCACGCGTTCTGGCAGTCCACGGGAAGGCCGTCGTCGCCGAGGGTGTCGTCGAGGCTGTCGAGGGCGCGCGAGAGCGTCTCCTCGATGTCGGCGCGGAGGTCGTCGTCAGTACAGCGGTCGTGATAGGCCGCGAGGAAGGCGATGACGCTCCCCGTCTGGTCGGCCTGATAGTCCGCGTCGTCGCCGGATTCGAGACGCGCGTTCGCCCAGCCGGGCGCGAGCGAGCCGTCGAAGGGCCAGACGCGGTGGGGCCACGAGCCGTCCTCGCGCTGGGTGCGGCAGTAGGCGCGGGCGCTCCGCTCGTGCCACGCGTCGAGGCCGAGGTCGAGTCGCTCGTCGGACTCGAAGAGGAACGTCGAGATTTCGGCGTCGTCGCGGAACCACGTGTAGCCGTAGCCGCCGGAGTAGGCGTAGTAGGGGTCGAAGTCGGGGCCGGCGATGCGGAGGCCGAGCGCCCCCGAAAGCAGCGAGCAGCACGCGGATGTCGTCGCGCATCGCCGCCGACTCGGCGTGGTCGGGCACCGCGCCTTCGACTTCCGTCGCGGCGCGCTCGCGGAGGTCGTCGAGGTCGCGGGCGACGAGGTCGCGGACGGTTTCGAGCGCGTCCTCGCGGCCGGTCTCGGTGTCGTCGGTGAGCAGGTGGCCGACCGCGGCCGCGCCCGACTCGAACGGGACCGTCCCGACGACCGCGCCGCTCAGTTGGCCCTCCTCGTAGCAGTCGTCGGTGCGGGGGCGCGGCAGTTCGACCTCGCCCTCCGAGAGCAGTTCGTCGAAGCCCTCGGGTACGCGTCCCTCGACGTGTTCGAACGCCGGCGACGACGCGAGGAAGTCGTGTTCCTCGGCGTGGTACGCTTCCACCGCGTCGCCGTGGGTCAGTTGCCCGACGAGCGTGTCGCGGCCGTCCGGCTGGAAGTGGACGAAGGCGACGAGTTCCACGTCGGCGTCGGTCTCGAACCGGCTGACGTGGCCGTCGCCGACCGCGAGGTCGTACTGGGTCACGCCGCCGTGGGGCGTCTCGTGGTCGGTGACGACGAGCGCGCCGTCGCCCGCGTACGACTGGTCCGCGCCCTCGTCGAACCAGTAGACGCCGGCCTCGTCGCCGACGGGGCGGACGCCGAATCGGGACCGCTCGACGCCCCAGAGCCCGGACAGGGGGTAGCCGAAGTCGCGGAGCGAGCCGTCGGTCTCGACGTGGACCAGTCGGTCACCGAGCCCCGAAAACAGGCCGCTCGTCGTCCGTCGCTCGCCCGGAAACCGAGTCGGGTGGTCTGCGTGCCGCTTGTAGTCGGCCAGCGCGTCGCGTAGTTGCATTGCTGAGTCGTGGGACCCCCGCAGATAATAATCTTGGTGTAATGTTCCTTCAAACTTTCATGCAGTTTCGAAACGGTAAGGACCCCGCTCACCCGAGGTGGGGTATGCATCACCTCGGTCCGCCGCGAGTCACGACGGTCGGCCGCCCCGTCGAACTTGCCCCGAGAGCCCCCGAACGGGACGCAACGTACCGCTGGAACGTTCTCGACGCGCCCGCGGAGAGCGCCGCGACGGTCGGCTCCGGGCCGGTCGTCCACCTCTCCCCCGACGTTCCCGGTACCTACCGTCTCGAACTCGACGCGCCCGACGACCACCACGAACAGACCGTTCGCGCCTTCCCCGACGACCGCCGCCCGGCGACGATGGCGGTTCCCGCGGCCGACCTCGAACCCGCATCGCCGGACGAGGTGTCCGTCATCGGCCCGTTCAACGACCGTCTCGTCGGCCGCGACCGACCGCGCCGCGTCGGTGACGACTACGTCCTCGACGTGGCCCTCCCGCCGGGCACGCACCCGTTCGGGTTTGCCCCGCACGACGACCTCGCGGAACAGGTCCGCGGCGACGTCGAAGTCCCCGGACCGGGCCGCCCGCGGGTTCGACTCGACGGGCGAACCGAGGTGACTGACGGCGACGCCGACGGAGGCGAGAACTCCGACCGAACCGAACTCGTCGTCGTCGCGGACGCGGAGCCCGCGCCCGACGCTGAGGAGGCGACGATCGCCGTCGAGTTCCTGTTCGACGGCCGTGACGCGCTCGAACCGGGCGACTGCGAGGTCGGCGACGACCATCTGCGCGTCCCGGTCGAAACGCTCCGCGGATTCGATTCGTCGGAGCCGGTTCGGTTCCACGCCGTCGCGGTCCAGACGACGACCGGGTCGAGCGAACCGCACGTCCGGCACTCGGTTCTCGACACGCTGGTCGTGGACCCTGGTATCGTCGGCGACGAGTCCGGTTCTGGTCTTGCCATCTCGCGCCCCGGCGACGCACCCGAGTGGGCGCACCACGCGACCATCTACGAGGTGTTCGTCCGGTCGTTCGTCGGCGAGACGCCCGACCCGACGTTCGACGAACTCGCCCGGCGCGTCCCCTACCTCGAATCGCTCGGCGTCGACTGCCTGTGGCTCACGCCGATACTGGAGAGCCACACGACCCACGGCTACCACGTCACCGACTACTTCGAGACCGCCTCGGACCTCGGTTCGCGCGAGGACTTCGAGGCGCTCGTCGACCGATGTCACGACGCCGGCATCCGCGTCGTCTTCGACCTCGTCATCAACCACACGTCGCGGGACCACCCGGCCTTCCAGTTCCACTCGACCGGCGTCCCCGGCTACGAGGACCACTACGCCCGCGTTCCCGAGCGCGAGGACCCCTCCGACGTGGACTGGGGTGGCCCCGGCGCGGCGGAATACTACTTCAACTGGACGCGTATCCCGAACCTCAACTACGACTCGCCGGCGGTCCGGTCGTGGATGCTCGACGTGGTCACCGAGTGGGCGACTGTCGTTGACGGCTTCCGGTGCGACGTGGCGTGGGGTGTCCCCCACGGCTTTTGGAAGGAGGTCCGCGAGCGAGTGAAGGCCGACGACCCCAACTTCCTGCTCCTCGACGAGACCATCCCGCGGGACCCCGCGTACCACGAGACCGAGTTCGACGCCCACTACGACACGACGCTGTACGGGGCGCTCCGCGACGTCGGCGCTGGCGAGAAACCGGCGACGGCCGTCCTCGACGCGGTCGCCGACGCCCGCTGGCACGGCTTTCCCGACGACGCCGTGCAACTTCGCTACATCGAGAACCACGACGAGGAGCGCTACCGGAGCGCAGTCGGCGACGACGCGCTTCGGGCGGCCGCGGCCGCGACGTTCACGCTCCCCGGCGCGCCGATGATATACTACGGCCAGGAGACCGGCGTCGCGGACCAGCGCGGGACGATGCGCTGGCACGACGCCGACACCGACCTCGTGGATTTCCACCGGCGACTCTCCCGCCTCCGTGACGCGCACAAGGTACTCCGAGTCGGCAATGTCGAACCCGTCTCTGCCAGCGTTGCCCCCACCGGAGACGATGGTGTCGAGTCCGACCGCGTGGTCGCGTTCGCCCGCGACGACGGCACCGACCGGCTCGTCGTCGTCCTGAACTTCGACGGGGAGCCGACGACCGTCGAACTCGGCGCGGAGACGGCGGAGACCGACCTGCTGACGGGCGAGCGAGTCGGCGCGAGCGGCGCGGCCACGGGCGATGGAGGCGTCCGCGTCACCGTCGCCGACGCGGTCGTGCTCCGCGCCGTCGGCGATTCGAGCCATTAAGTATCATGGTCGATGACAGTCCGACCATGGACGACCGGGAACTCGCCGACCTCCTGGAGCAGTTCGGGCTCTCAGAGAAGGTCGTCGACACGTATCTGACGCTTCTCGAACTCGGGGAGGCGAAGGCGAGCCAGATCGCCGACGCGGCGGGCGTCTCCAAGCGCTACGTCTACAGCGTGAGCAAGGAACTAGAATCGCGCGGCTTCGTGGAGGTCAACGACCACGTCGTGCCGACCACGATTCGGCCGCTGCCGCCGATGGAGGTCATCGAATCGCTCTCCGAGAGCGTCGAGTCCATGCGCCCCGCGCTGGAGGAGCGCTACACGGCCACCGCACGGGACCAAGAGCGCTTCGAGGTCATCAAGTCCCGCGTGACGGTGCTCAAGCGCATCGCCGAACTCGTCGGTCGCGCCGAGTCCGAAATCACGCTGTCGCTCCCCTACGACGTGCTCGACGAGGTCGAAGACGAACTCCGGGCGGCCCGCGAGCGCGGCGTGCTCGTCTCGCTCGTCGTCAGCGGCGTCGAACCGCACGACGACCTCGCGCTCGACGGCGTGGCCTCGCTGGTGCGCGTCTGGCACGAACTCATGCCCACGATGCTCACCGTCGACTCGCGAACGGGGCTCATCTCCCCCGGCGAGATGGTCGCCCGGTCGAACTCCGAATCGCAGGCCATCGTCTTCGCCCAACCGCACCTCGGCCCGGTCATCGTCGGCTCCTTCTTCGGGAACTACTGGCCGATGGCCGCCGAGGCGTACACGACAGACCCCGACCCGCTCCCGGCGACGTACCACAACTTCCGCCACGCCGTCCTGCAGGCGGCGCTCTGCGAGCGCGCGGGCATCGACCTCGACGTGACCGTCAGCGGGCGGATGGTCCACACCGACGGCCCGACCGAACTTCACGGCCGCGTGGTCGATATCCGGCAGGGCCTCCTCGAACCCGCGAACAACTCCTTCCCGGTCGAGAACGCCTTCGTCGTCGAAACTGACGAGGGAACCTACAGTATCGGCGGCCAGGGCGCGTTCGTCGAGGACTTCGAGGCCGACGCGGTGGAGTTCACGGCCGTCGAGTAGGCCCGCACGTTCGGCCGGTCTTTCGCGTGCTCCACTGACCGACGTTCCGAACAGAGATATATATGAAAACAATTAGTTCAAAATTCCAAGACTGTCTATTGAGTTGAACATATCGTAACATTTAGTAAATAGTCATAATATGGCAGATTTATGCCACAATCAGTTGACACGAACAAGGCAGTCAGCCAGTACTACTCGACCGTCCACGAACTGTATCAGGAGTCGATGGACGAGTACGACCACCGGTCTATTCACTACGGATACTTCGACGCCGAGCACACGAGTCGCGATTCGGCGGTCGAGAACATGACGAGAGTGCTCGCCGAAACGGTCGATATCGACGCCGACGACCGGGTTCTCCACTGCGGTTGCGGCATCGGCGGTCCGGCCACGTGGATCGCGAAACATCGCGGTGCGGAGGTGGTCGGACTCAACATCACCGAAAGCCAACTCGGACACGCCCGGTCGCTCGCGGAGACGCGGGGCGTCTCCGACCGCGCGGCGTTCCGGTACGACGACTTCACCGCGATGGAAACGGTCGACGACAGCGCGTTCGATGTCGTCTGGGGGCTCGAAGCCATCTGCTACGCCGAGAATAAACGGGACTTCTTGGAAGAGGCGTACCGCGTCCTCGACGACGACGGTCGAATCGTCGTCGCCGACGGGTATCGGAGCGAACGTGACCTTCGCGAACGGGACGAACAGCTCATGCGTAAGTGGCTCGACGGGTGGAAGGTCCCAGATCTCGCTCACGTCGACGACTTCCGGGCGCACATGGAGGACATCGGATTTGAGGAGGTCACTGCAGACAATATCGACGAGCACGTCCTCCCGTTTTCGAGGGGCACGTTCATGTCGAGTTTTCCGCGGTACGTGCTCGTGAAACTCCGCGAACAGTTGGGTCGCGGAACCCCGACGGAGGTAGCTCACGTCATCGCCTGCCACTACCAATACCGGACGCTGCGTCAGGGCCTCTGGTCGTACAACATCGTCCACGGTAAAGTCTGAGCGAGCGGTCGTGCGGATTTCGCTGTCTCTCACTTCGATGGTGGATTAGACGGTGTCGGCCGAGTTGGCCGGTTTCTTGACTTGCGTGACGACGAGGCCGAGCGCCACGAGCGCTAACACGCTCCCGACGAAGAAGGGGAGCTGATACGAGATGTCGCCGAGTACTCCCCCAACGAGCGGGCCGCACGCCCGCCCGAGCCCGTACGTCGTGGTGATAATCGCGAGCCAACTGCCCGACTCGCCCGCGTTCGCGAGGTCCCCCGCGAACGCCAGCGACGGTGAGAATGCGATCGCAAGCGCGCCTCCCTGAAGGACCCTCGCGGCGACCATCAGCACCGGTGAGGTGATGTACGCCTGAACGAACACGGCAGGGGTGAGCGCCGCCGCGCCCGCGAGAATAAACACACGCCGTCCGAAGCGGTCACTCGCTTTTCCAGCGGGAATCAAAAGGACGATGACCGCGATCATGAGCGCCGCGTACTCCGCGCTGAACATCGCTTGACTCTGCCCGAGTCGCTGGTTGACCAGCCGTTGAATCGGAACGAACAGGTCGACAGTGACAGAGAGTAGGAACGTAGTCGCACCAAGCGCAAAAATCGGGTGGAACAACTGCTGGTTTCCGAACACGCGCAGCGAGAGCGAACTCCGCTCTCTCGACATCTGTTCGTCCGGCTCGGGAACGAAAAGAGCGACGAGCAGGATGCTCACCGCCACTACCGACCCAGCAACGACGAACGCGAGCGCGAATCGAGACACCGAAGTCGCTCCATCGGAGAGCGGGACGGCGTATGGCCCGCCGGAGAGGATGCCTCCCGCGACGAGCGGGCCGACGACGTACCCGGAGAGCCGAACCGCGTTGAACAGGCCGATGTCGCCGCCGCGGTCGCCCGCCTTGGTGAACTCGTTGACGATAGCCATCGACGCCGGGAGCGAGAGCGCAGCACCGAGCCCCTGAACCGCCCGGAGTAGGACGATACCGGGGAACCCACCGACGAACGGATAGAGGAAGTCGGCACCGCCGATTAGCGCTAACCCGAGTGCGACGAACCCCTTCCGGTAGGCGAACCAGTCCGAGAGCCGACCGGCGTACCGTTGGGTTCCGGCGCTTACGAGTGCGTACGTCGAGACGCCGACGCCGACAAGAGTTGCTTCAGTAAACCCGAATTCGAAGATATTGAACGATAGTGAGACGAATCCACTCGTCAGATATGCCGGTATCAAGACGACGAGGATGCCGTTTCCGATGGTGTCGGCAAACCGCGCGAGTGCGAGGACGAGGATTCGCCTGTCGATGACACCCATAAATGACAACCAGTTGACCGATATTTAAATTTATTCCTTTCTCTGTCGCGGTTTATGGAAGTTTCAAGGCTAAAACCTCGCCCTTCAGGGCGGGGATACAGCCGACAACTCCTCCACTAACCACGTTCGATTGCAGACCGGTTATTCTACGTCTCGGTCGTTACTTTTAATATATTATTTCTCATAAGTGCTTATGAACACAGTCCGATGCTGGAAACAACCCGCACCTATCGAGCAAAAATCGTCAACCACTCTCAGGTGAGTGACGACCTCGATGACTGCGGACACTCAGCATCCAAACTGTGGAACGTCGCCCGCTACCACATCCAGCAAGAATGGGATGACACTGGCGAGATTCCGTCCGAAGCCGACCTCAAGCGCGAATTAAAAGACCACGAACGATACAGTGACCTGCATTCTCAGTCAAGTCAGCGCGTTCTCGAAGAACTCGCTGAATCGTTCACCGGCTGGTTCAAAAAGCGCAAGAACGGCGACACAGACGCGAATCCCCCCGGCTACCGAAAGCGAGGCGACAATCATCCACGCTCCACCGTGACGTGGAAACAGGTGGGTATCAAGCACGATTCCAAGCACAACCAACTCCGTCTGAGCAAAGGCTTCAATCTCAAGAACCACCGCTCGGACTTCATCCTCACAGAGTACGAGACGCGCCCGGACGTGACCGTGGAGAACATCCAGCAGGTTCGAGCCGTGTGGAACGGCGACCGATGGGAACTCCACCTCGTCTGCAAAGTCGAGATTCCTGTCGAGGACGCACCCGGCGACAACACGGCTGGAATCGACCTCGGCATCAAGAACTACCTCGCTATCGCCTACGACGACGGTGACGCTGAGTTGTATCCGGGGAACGTTCTCAAACAGGACAAGCACTACTTCACCCGTGACGAGTACGACACTGAGGGCGAGAACGGCCCGTCGCGCCGTGCGCTCCGTGCCCGGCAGAAACTCTCGCGTCGGAAAGACCACTTCCTGCACGCCCTCGCCAAGCACATCGTTGAGCAGTGTATCGACCACGAGGTTGGTCGCATCGCCATCGGTGACTTGAGCAAGATTCGTGAAGACGAGAACGGTGATGCTCGAAACTGGGGGAAGCGTGGAAACAAGAAACTCCACGGATGGGAATTCGACCGCTTCACTACGTTGCTCGGATACAAGGCCGAAGAACACGGCATCCTCGTTGACCGTGTTTCAGAGCGAGACACGAGTAAGACGTGTTCGTGTTGTGGTCGAAAGCGTGATGCGAACCGTGTGGAGCGTGGGTTGTACGTCTGTGGGTCGTGCGGTGTGACGATGAACGCAGATGTGAATGGCGCGGTGAATATTCGCAGAAAGATAACTCAGAGTCCTCCGACGGAGGATATGAGTAACGGTCGTTTGGCACGGCCAGCAGTCCACCTGTTCAACCAAACCTCGGGGCGTTTCGCACCGAGCGAACAGGTGAGTTGCGAACCCTAATATCCCAACGTTCGGGAATCCTCGCCCTTTAGCGCGGGGAGGATGTCAAACAGCGGCCGAGTAGCCGTCTCGAGCCCGTTCCTGTTCCTCCCGGACCGCCGCATCGCCGACCGCGTGATGCGCTCGCAGGCCCGCCACCGAACTATTACGTGGGCCTCTCGTTGGACGCCCATGGACCGCGACGGAGCCCGTCGCCTCGCCGTACGGACGCTCGCCGTCATCCGCGAGAAGAACGTCACGGTGACGGCCGCGAGTCTCGCGTACTACGCGTTCAACTCGCTCGTCCCGCTGACGCTGCTGCTGTTCGTCCTCGTCACGACGTCCGGTCGGGTCGAAGCCCTGCTCCCCACGTTCGAACTGCTCGTCGGCATCGACCTCTCACAGTTCGAACCGACGCTCAGAGCGGTGAGCGGGCAGTCAGCCGGGCGATTACGTGCCGCGGCGCTCGCCTTCGGCATCTTCCTCTGGAGTTCGTTCCGGCTGTTTCGCGGGATGGATAGCGTCTTCAGCGAGGTGTACGGCACGCGGAAAGCGGTCTCGACGTTCAGGCGACTCCTCAACAGCGCCCTCGTCATGGCGACGGTCGCGACCGGCGTCGGCGTCATCGCTGCCGCTGGTCTCGTCGTCTCCTTCCGGGTGACGCAACTGCTGTGGTCGGTCGCCGCACCGATTCTCCTGTGGGCGTTGCTCACCGTGCTTTTCGTTCCGATGTACGCGCTGTTCCCGGGCGTCGACGTCTCCCCGCTCGAACCGGTTCCGGGGGCCGCGCTCGCGGCGCTCGGGTGGACGGCGTCGCTGCAGGCGCTCCGCCTCTACTTCGGGGTCTCGCAGAGCATCGAACTCTACGGTGCTGCGGGCGGAGTCTTGCTTATCCTGACGTGGCTGTACGTCGGCTCGCTGTCCCTGCTCGTCGGCGTCGTCGTCAACGCGGTGCTGGCGAACCGGGTCGATGCCGACGCCGACTGGTATCCCGGCGACGAGGCGACGGACGACGAGTGACACTAACGGTGGCGCGGAGTCCGAAAAAAGCGTTCAGCCGCCTCCTACAGGAGGAACGTGACGACGGCCAGTACGAGGAAGATGACGACGAGGATACGCGCGACTTTCATCGAGAGCCCCGCGATTCCACGGAAGCCGGCGAGCCCGGTGACGAGGGCCAAGACGAGGAACACGACCGCGTAGTACAGGAACCCGCCGCCACCCTGCAGCGGCGTGAGCAAGGCGACCCCGAGCGCCGAGAGCGTCATCGTTCGGCGGTGGGCCACGTGCCCCCGCGTTTCACCTCCCGGACGTGTGCGACGGCTTTCGGCGGCTTCGGAGCGCGAGCGTCTCCGGTCTCATCGGCGTGAACTGTGTCTCTCATCGCGGTCGTGATTGCCTCTCACACACAATGAGGCCGGTCCCTGCATTGGCAAGGTTCGATCCATTGTGGGGCTGCTTCGCCGACCCGCCCCCGACTTAGCGACGGTTCACCGCTTCGGCGGCGAGTTGCGCCGCGAACCCGGCGCTGCTCCACCGAAGCGAGAACGCTCCGGCAGCCATCAATAGCACTCCCCGTTTGGTTCGCCCCTTCACCAGCGCTCTGGCTCCCGCGACGACCGAGGTTACCGCGCTCAGCGTTCTCGTCCACTTCGAGTCCAGCAGTTGGCGTCCAATCACGTTCTGAACGTGTATCCGGAGCAGTGTAACAGGCGGGCTTGCGTGTGCCCCGGGCCGCCCGCCGGGCGATGGCCGCCCGCAGACAAATGTACCACGCTCGCCTACCCACCGCCATGGCAACTATCGTACGGGGAGCGATTCCGTCCGAAGAATTCGCGTTAGGCCACACGCTCTCCGCGCTTCCGGGCGTCGAAATCGAGTGCGAGCGTATCATCGAGAGCGGAGAACACTCCGTGATGCCCCTCGTGTGGATTCGTCACGCCGACCGCTCGGACATCGACGACGCCCTGCGAGAAGACCCGTCGGTCGACGAGGTTACCTGTCTCTCGGAGTTCGACGACGAATTCCTCTACCGGATGGCGTGGGTCGACCACGTCCACCTGCTCCTGCAGATGATAACGAACTCTCACGCGACGATTCTCGACGCGTACGGCTGGGGCGACGAGTGGCAGTTCCGCATACTCTACCCGGCTCGCGACGACTTCGCGCGGACGCACGACTTCGCGGCGGAACACGGGCTGAGATTCGAAATCGAGTCGATTCGAGAGATGGACGCCGAACCGGCCGGACGGTACGGTCTCACCGAAAGCCAGTTCGAGGCGCTCGTGACGGCGGCGCGAGAGGGCTACTTCGAAGTGCCCCGGCGAATCTCGCTCTCCGAACTGGCCGACAAGATGGGTATTTCGCATCAGTCGCTCTCCGAGCGAATCAGGCGGGGAACGGATGCGCTCGTCGAAGACTCTCTGCTCATCGGGTCGGTCCCGGACGATTTCCGGGACTGAGACGCCGGACTCGAGATTTCATATCGCAATATATCGTTTATCGGTTCCATCGAGCGGTGTCCCAGCGAGGGAGACCGGTAGCTGACGCTCGTCACGGGCGCGGAGTCGCTGAAAAGCGGTGTCGCCGAGCGAGCGGCCGTCAGGCGTAGGTTGCGACGCTCTCGAACTCGTTTTCGGCGATGGCGGCCGAGAGCGCGTCGATGTCCACGTCGTCGGGCATCTCGCCGGGGTACTTGCGGCGGAAGTAGCCGACGATGTTCTTCGCGTCGCGCGCGAGGAGTTCGCGGGCGTTGTCGTGGTCGGTCGGGACGGCCTGCGGCCAGTCGAAGACCGTGATGCCGCGCTCGCCGACTGCGACGTTGTACTCGGACATGTCGGCGTGGACGTAGCCGGCTTCGTAGGCGTCGGCCATCTCCGAGAGAATCAGGTCGAGGACGCCCGTCACCTGCTCGGATTCGAGTTTCGCCTTGGCGAGTTCGACGCCGTCGAGTTTCGCCATGATGATGGCGTGGCGATTGTGGTCGACTGGGCGCGGCACCGACACCTGCGGGAACAGGGTTTCGAGCGCCTCGTACTCTCGCTCGGCCGCCTTGCGGGCGGTGTAAAGCCACGAGACGTGGTGGTTCTCGGAGGTGTAGTCGCGCTCGCGGCGGACCTCGCGGAAGTTGGTGTACCCCTCGCGGTGGAACTTGAGCGCGAGCGGCTTGAACGACTGCACCTCGAACACGTCGCTTTCCTTGCCGACGCCGAGGGGCGCGCCGAACCCTTGGATGGTGTCTCGCTGGGCGAAGGTCCGGAGGGCGAGCGCGTCGTACCCCTCGACCGTGAGCTTGTACCCCTCGTACTGGATGGTTTTGCGCTCGATGAGCTCGCGGGTCATACAGCGGTCGATTCGGTAGTCGACCTCCTCGGCGGTCAGCCCCGAGTTCTTCGGGAGCTTCTCGCGGTTGACCCACTCGCTGAAGCGCATGCCCTGCTCGACGCCCGAGAGGAGGTAGAAGTCCTCGGGCTCGAGTTCGGCCATGACGCCGGCGACGTTCCGTACCATGCACGTCCGTCCGTCGGCGAGGCGTAAAAGGCCCGCGAGTCGGCGAACGTCGCCGCGATAAATCATATGCGACGATACGAAATGTGGTTTTGAACGACTGACCCACAGTTTCGGCGGGGGAGTCTGGAAGATAGGCGTCTCGCGTCGACTGATACTCTCTCCATTTTCTGTCACGAGCAGCGTGCAAGACGGAGAGAGTCGTCAGGAGTGTCGTCTCACTATCGAGACGGAGCCGGTTCCCGATAGCCCGTGATGACCGTCCTCAGTTCGTTCCCATTCGAGCCGCCCTTCTGATTCATCGCCATCGAAGCCGGTCTCTTCAGTGGGGAACTGCAGGACGAGGTCATCCAGTCCGTCCCCGTTCACATCCTCGATATGACCGCCGTGTGCTGGTCGGGCGCCGCCCCCCTCGCCAACAACATCGGGGGCGCCGAACCGATACCTGACATCCTCACTCGTCGGGTCGAAGTCGTCCGTCTGAAGGACGGCCACCGGAACGACGCCACGGCTGTTCGGGTTAATCGAGTTGTCTTCACTTCCCGGCTTGATATCGATGGTCAGGTCCGCTGGGAAGTGGGCGGCTGCGTGGCCACTAAACGCACCGACTCCCACTGCGGTCGCTGCAGTGACCGTGCTCACGCGCAGAAAGCCGCGACGAGAGACCGACGATGTGTCTTCTGGTTCCGTGGCTGATTGTTTGGAGTTGTCGTGAGTTGGTTGGTTCATTCCATCCAGTTCCTCACACCTCGGTTGAATGAGGTCTGTGGCCCTGTTCTCGAAAGTCGGGTAGCCGTGACAGCATCCACACTGTAGTTCATACGATCATCTACTGAGCGGCTGATTCAAGCAGTAAAATCGAGCAAATAGCTCTCGTATCAGCCGTCTTCGAGGCTGTGGACTCACGCCGCGTCGAGGTGGAACTCGACGACTGCGCCCTCGCCGTCTTCGGTCTTCGGGAGGCGGAGCTCGCCGCCGTAGGCCTCCACAATCCACTTCGAGAGCCAGAGCCCCAGCCCGTTGCCGTGGGCGAGGTCGCTCTCTTCGACGTTCTGCTCGATGAGTTCGCGCTGGTGGTCGGGGATGCCCGGCCCGTCGTCGGCCACGCGGACGACGACTTGACTCCCGACGCGTTCGTACTCGATTTCGACCGTCGGAGCCGGACCGGCGTGTTCGAGCGCGTTCTCGACGACCTCGCGGAACGCGATTTTCAGCTTCTTCCCGCCGACGACCGTCGCTGGACCGTCGCCGCGGACGGTGATGGTCGCCTCCGGGTTGGCCGCCGAGCGGTCGTCGACGAGCGGGTCGAGAAGCGCCCGGAGGTCGACCGTCTCACCCTCGGGTTCGCTGTCGACGAGTTGGGTGACGGTCTTGACCTGGTCGCTCATCGTCCCGAGGTCGTCGCCGGTCGCTTTCAGGCGCTCGCCGATGCGGACGGTCTCGTCGTCGCCGCCGTCGGTCGCGAGTTGGTCGCCCCAGCCGAGGAGCAACTGCGCGGTGTGCCGGAGGTTGTGGCGGACGAGTCGGTTGATGACCGCCGACCGCTTGTACTGTTCCGATAGCTCGCGGGTCCGAATCCGGCGCACGTCGTTGAGGCCGATGAGGACGTGCGCGACGGCGCTCACGCCGACGACCACGGCCGCGCTGAAAAGCGGCTCGCTGACCGTTCCGCCCGCGGCCTGCTGGTAGCTCCCGATGAGCGCGAGGACGAACACGGTGACGACGACGCCGAGAAGGTTCCAGCCGGCGACGCGGGCGATGTGGATGGTCTTGAGGTCGCTTCGGTAGACGACGGGGCCGACGGCGACGAAGAGCACCGAGATGAGGAGGCCGAAGGCCGCGGCGACGAGGCCGGCGAGGTCGGATGCGACCGAGGCGACGCTGTTCGAGACGATGACGAACAGGGCCACCCCGGTGAGACTGAGGGACCCCGCACTAACGAGACGAGAGACGTTCACAGTTCGTTGACTCTCGTAGAAGTAATAACGCTTCTTTGAAACGAGTTGTCACTCGACGTTGACGCGGTACGGGAGCCCCTCGGGGTCGAAGACGCCGTCGGCGTCGCACTGCGCCGACACCGGGCCGACGGTCGCCTCGCTGTCGGTCGGATACCACGGGCGGCCGACCGGCGAGACGACGAAGCGGGCGTCTCGATCGCCGACGAACACGAGGTCGCCGCCCTCGAACGACTCCATCGGCTCGATGCCGAGCGCCTCGGTCAGCGCCGCCACGAACGACTCCACGTCGGGGACGGCCATGCCCACCTCGGTCGCGCCGCGGAGGTCCGTCGCCGGGTCGAACTCGCCCGTCGCGTCGCCGTCGTAGCAGACGTACTCGATGACGTTGCCCTCGGGGTCCTCGAAGTAGACGGAGTCACAGCCGAGGAAGTCGAACCGGACGCTCGGCCCCTCGTCGGTATCGAGCACGTCCACGTCCGTGCGCTCGTCCAGCCACGCGACCACGGAGTCCACTGCGGCGGCGACGGTGAACGCGAGGTGGCCGGGGTCGGTGTCGCCGAGTTCGAACCACAGGGTCGTCTCCCCGGCGGTCGCCGAGCGTTGTGACCCGGTGACCGGCGCGAACCCGAGCGTCTCGACGTAGAACTCACACAGCGAGATGGGGTCTGTCGCGGCGAGGGCGACGCGGTTGAACTTCATGGGTTCACGTCACCGCGACGCGGTTTAACGGAATCGCTCGCGTCGGCCGCATCGGTCGGCGGTCGGCGCCGGTCGCCCGACTGGTACCCGTCGCGACGAGGCCGGGCGCCGCGGCGGTGGCCGAGCGTCGAAATCGCTTTCTCCCGGATGGACGAAGCCGACGTATGAACGACTCGCAGGGGTCGATTGCCGACCGCGAGTGGCGGGTGATTCGCGAGGAGGTCCGACCGGGACCGATGCAGATGGCGCTCGACGAGGTTGCGGGCGAGACGGCCGCCGCGGGCGGCCCCCGGACCGTCCGCGTCTACTCGTGGGAGCCGAGTTGCCTCTCGCTGGGCTACGGACAGGACCCCGAGACCGTCGATTGGGACTACTGCGACCGCGAGGGAATCGACGTGACTCGCCGGCAGACCGGCGGCGGCGGCATCTACCACGACCGCCACGGCGACGTGGCCTACTCCATCGCCGCGCCGAAATCGGAGCTGCCGGGCGACCTCATGGACTGCTACCACCTCCTGTGCGAACCGATTCTCGACGCGATTCGCGCGGTCGGCGTGGACGTGGATTTCGTCGACGACGACATGCCCGTCATCTGGCACCCCGCCTGCTATCTGCGGGCGCTCCACCCCGCCCACGACATGGTCGCCGCGGGCCGGAAAGTCGCGGGCAACGCCCAGTACCGCCGCCGCGACGGTGTCGTCCAGCATGGGTCGCTCACCTACTCGGTGGACGCCGAGACTCACCTCGACGTGTTCGACGGTCACGACGTGACGCCCGAAGCGTTTCGGGAGCGCGTCGTCGGCATCGACGAACTCGCAGACGCCTCCCGCGAGGAGTTCGTCGCGGCGCTCACCGAATCGCTCTCGGGATTCGTCGACGCCGACGAGGGGTCGTGGACCGACGACGAACTCGACCGGGCGCGCGCGAAGGTCGACGAGAAGTACCGCGCCGAAGACTGGGTGCGCCGTCGTCCGGGGTCGCGGTCCGACTGACCGGCCGCCATCGCCATTAACATCGTCGTCGCCGTCGCCGCCGACTCCGAAGTCCCTTTGTTCGGGTACGCCGTCGGACTCTGCATGCAAGTCGGCGCACACGTCTCGATGTCCAGTTCGAAGGTCTCGTCCGACGACGAGACGCCACCGCACGGTAACGTCGCCAACGCCGTCTTCCGGCAGGTCGCCTTCGGCGGCAACTGCGGGCAGATTTTCACCACCTCGCCGCAGGTGTGGCGCGACCCCGACATCTCCGACGAGGAGGCCGAACTGTTCCGCGAGCAGACCGCCGACAAACTGGCGGGCCCGTGGGTCATCCACTCGTCGTACCTCGTCAACCTCTGTACGCCCAAAGACGGCCTCCGGCAGAAGTCGCTGGACTCGATGCAGACGGAGGTCGACATGGCCGACAAACTCGGCATCGAGTACGTGAACGTCCACCTCGGGGCCCACACCGGCGCGGGCGAACAGCAGGGCCTCGACAACGCCGTCTCCGTCCTCGACGACCTCGACATCCCCGACGGCGTCACCGTCCTCATCGAGTCCGACGCGGGGTCGGGCACGAAGATGGGCGACGACTTCGCCCACCTCGGCTACGTCCTCGAAGAGTCCGAACAGGACCTCGACGTCTGTCTCGACACCGCCCACGCGTTCGCCGCGGGCTACGACCTCTCGACGGCCGCGGGCGTCGACGAGACGTTCGAGGAACTCGACGCCGAGGTCGGCCTAGAGCACCTCAAGTGCGTCCACCTCAACGACTCGAAACACGAGTGCGGGACGAACAAGGACGAACACGCCCTCATCGGCGAGGGCCTCATCGGCGAGGAGGGCATGCGCGCGTTCATCAACCACGACGCCATCGTCGACAACGACGTGCCGCTCGTCTTGGAGACGCCCACCGAGGACGGCAAGGGCTTCGCGTGGAACATCGACCGCGTCCGCGAACTCCGCGCCGACGCGGAGTAAGACGCCGAACGGGGGCTGTCGAGGCCGCTATCGGCTGCCGCTGCGTCCCCGCATCGACTGATTCGACTGTTTTTTGGGTCGCCGCGCCCGACACCGCGTGTGCGACGTTTCTCCGAATCGTATCTTCGGCGGACGCGAGAAGGCATGTGGGACGACTCTCGCGCGGCCCTCGCCGACCTCGACCTCGACGGTCGAGCCCGCATTCTCGACGTGGGCTGTGGGACCGGCGAGTTCACGCGCGTCCTCGCGGAGGCCTCGGACGCCCGCGTCGTCGGCGTCGACGCCGACACCGACCTGCTTTCAGTCGCCGCCGACCGCGCCGGAATCGAGACGGTCGCAGGCGACGCGACGCGACTCCCCTTCGCCGTCGACAGTTTCGATTTGGTCGTCTGTCAGGCGCTCCTCGTGAACCTCCCCGACCCGACGGCCGCGCTCAGCGAGTTCGCCCGCGTCTCGTCTGACCTCGTGGCGACGGTCGAACCCGACAACGCCGCCGTCGGCGTCGACTCGACCGTCGAGTCCGAGGCCGCGCTTCGACCGCCGGGTCAGAGACGCCTTCCGCGACGGCGTGGCGACCGACGTGGCGCTCGGCGACCGCGTTCGTGGACTGTTCGTCGACGCCGGCCTGTCGGTCGTCGGAACCCGCCGGTACCACCACCGCAAGCTGACCGAGCCGCCGTACGACGACCACGACGTGCGGAGCGCGGCCAAGAAGGCGACCGGCGAGGGGTTGGACCGCCACGAGGCCGACCTCCGCCGGGGACTCGACGACGACTCCTACGAGTCCGTCCGACGGGAGTGGCGGAAGATGGGCCGCGAGGTCGTCCAGCAGATTCGAGACGGGGAGTACCGCCGGGCCGAGGTCGTCCCGTTCGACGTGACGACTGGCCGGGTGTAGTCGGGGCCGCTCGACGGGCCGAGATGGCCGAATCGGCGGCCGAAAAACGAGTCCGTCTGTTTAGTAGCCGACCGCGAGTTGTTCGTGGACGGCGTCGCCGCGCTCCAGTTCGTCAGCGAACGCGATGGCGAAGTCCTCCATGGAGATACGGCTCTCGCCGTCCTCGTCGGCGACGAGTTCGCCGAGCGCGGTCCGGAACTCGCCGGTCCGCTCACCGGGTTCGATGAACGCCGCGGGCGCGACGTAGGTCCACTGCAGGTCGTCGGCGTCTTCGAGCAGGCCGTACGCCTCGATGGCGGCGCTGGCGACCGGCTTCCACTCGTCGGGGAACTCCGGCGAGTCGATGAGTCGCGTGTCGGGGGCGACGTTCAGGATGCCCGCGCCACCGGTCCAGACGAGGCGGTCGACCGAGGCGCGGCGCATCCCGTCGACCACGGCGTCGAGCATCTCGACGAGAACCTCCGGCGACTCGTCGTCGCTCGGGCCGAGCGCGGAGGCGACCGCGTCGTGCCCCGCGGCGAGTCGCGCGAGTTGGTCGGCGTCGGTCGCGTCGCCGGCGACCGCCGAGAAGTCGGGGTCGTCGATGCTGTCGATTTCGCCGCTTCGGGAGACGCCGGTGACCGCGTGTCCGCGGTTCAGGAGTTCGTTGGCGATTCGCGTGCCGATTCGGCCGCTCGCACCGAGGAGGAGTACATTCATGATGAGATGGTGTGGGTGTGTAGTGAGTCGTGCGTCGTTTCGTCGTCCGGTTCGCCGCGACGATGCGGTCACATCGTCATACTTGGTCAAGGGGAGTGAGTTTAATATACCTAAGCGAACCTCGGTGTGAGTAGGTCACGTCGATGTCACCGCACCAGAACCTCGAAACGAAGTACGAACAGTGTCCGGTCATCAAGACGCTCGAAGAGATCGGCTCGCGGTGGCGGATGACGGTCATCCACGTGCTGCGCGAGGGCGACCTCCGGTTCAACGAACTCAAGCGCGCGAGCGGCGCGAACTCTCAGACGCTCTCGCGCGTGCTGGACGACCTCCAGGAGTTGGGATACGTCGAGCGGGAGGTCGAAGACGGCAGTCCAATCGCGGTCTACTACTCGCTCACCCAGAAGGGCGAGGAACTGCTCCCGGCGTTCGACGACATCTCCGAGTGGGGCGAAAAATGGATGTCTGCGGACGGCGGTGCGGAGTCGTAAACGGCGGAGCGCGGGCGCTCAGCCGAGGAACAGGTCGACGAAGTTGCCGTTCGACTGGCCGCGGTAGAGTTCCGAGTAGCCGCAGTTCGCACACGAGACGACGGTGAACTGGCGGTTCTGGATGTCGAACATCTTCGAGAGGCCGCTTCCCGTGGTTGCGATGGAGTCGATTTCGGTCTCGGAGTGGCCGCACTTCGGACAGCCGTCGCGGTCGGCACTTGGTGGAGGGCTCATGTTGAGTAGTTGAACTACTCCCGTGAAAAAACCACCCCCCAAAACGATTTCCTGCCTCCCGCCCGCGAGTACGCACATGTCCGCCGGTGGCCTCGTGTTCTTCCTCTTCGTCCTCCTCAGCATCGGTGCCGCAATCGCCCTCTACGCCGGGATTCAAGCCGAGACGCGCGACCCGCCGACGATGAGTCGCGAGGAGGCGGAGCGCCGCGCCCGCGACGAGGGGATGCGCTACAACGAACAGCACGGTCGGGGGACCGACCGCCGCCCGAACGAGAACGACCGGAGTGAGGGCGCTGGTTGGGGCTCCGACCGCAGTGACGACCGCGACCGCGACGACGCCCGCGACTGGTAGCGTCGCCTCCGATTCGGTTCCGGCCTCAGACCACGTCGCCGCGGACCGACGTACCGGTCTGTTCGGCCCGATAGGCTCGCATCGCCTCGACGGCCGTCTCGGCCTCGTCGCCTTCCAGTCCGAGCATCTCCAGCGCGCCCGAGAGCGTCGGGAAGGCGAACTCGCTGTTCCGGAGTTTCGACATCGCGTCGGGCGAGCGCTGGCCGTCGGCGTAGAGGCAGACGCCGCGGGGGTCGAGAATTTGCTCGTAGGCCTCGCGGGCGACCGCGCCCTTCAGCCGCTGGGTGACGTTGTCCTCGAACGAGGCGTTGCACACTTCGAGGTGAACCGGTTCGTCGTCGTCGGGGAGCAGGTGGGCGGCGAGACACTTCTCGGGGGCCGCGTAGCCGTTCGCGTTGGCTCGTAGTAGGTCGGGGTGCTCGCGCGCCCACTCGGCGCGGACGCTCTTGCCGACGCCCTTCACGCCGTGGGACTGCTCGAACGCCTCGGCCGCGTCGGGGTCGCCGCGGAGGAGGATGTCTTTCGTCACGTACACGTCGAGTCGGTCGAGGGGGTCGAGGCCGAGCGCCACGTCGCCGTAGACCCACACCTCGCGGACCGGGACGGGGAGCGTCTCGGACTCGACGGCGTCGACGACGGCGTCGACTCGGTCGAGGGCGGCGTCTCTGTCCATCGACTGTCCGTGGGGTTCGGAGGGTCAAACCGGTTGCGACCGCGTCCGACGGAGACGCCGGTCGAGCGAGCGCCGCCCGCCCCGAGGCGAAACCCGTATCCCTCCCGCCGGGCAAGCGACCGGCAATGGAGTGCGACAAGTGCGGCCGCGACGCGGTGATGCACGCGGCTTACTCCGGGGCCCATCTCTGCGAAGACCACTTTTGCGCCTCGGTCGAGAAACGCGTGCGCCGCCGCATCCGCGAGGACAACATGCTCCCCCGCGACGCCAGCCCCGAGAACCCACAGACGTGGGTCATCGGACTCTCCGGCGGCAAGGACAGCGTCGTCCTCACACACATCCTCGACGACACGTTCGGGCGCGACCCGCGCATCGAACTCGTCGCCCTCACCATCCACGAGGGTATCGAGGGCTACCGCGACAAGTCCGTCGACGCCTGCGTCGAACTCGCCGAGGACCTCGATATCCACCACGAACTGGTCACCTACGAGGACGAGTTCGGCGTCCAGATGGACGACGTGGTCGAGAAAGACCCCGAGAACATGGCCGCCTGCGCCTACTGCGGCGTGTTCCGCCGCGACCTGCTCGAACGCTTCGCCGACGAGCTCGGGGCGGACAAACTGCTCACGGGCCACAACCTCGACGACGAGGCGCAGACGGCGCTCATGAACTTCTTCGAGGGCGACCTCAAGCAGGTCGCAAAGCACTTCGACGCCAGCATCGGCGACTTCGAGAAGCGCCGCGACGCCGGTGAGTTCATCCCGCGGGCCAAGCCGCTTCGCGACGTGCCCGAAAAGGAAGTCGCGCTCTACGCCCACCTGAAGGACCTCCCGGCGCACATCACCGAGTGCCCCCACTCCTCGGAGGCCTACCGCGGCGAGATTCAACAGTTGCTGTTGAAACTCGAAGAGAACCACCCCGGAACCCGCCACTCCATCATGGCGGGCTACGAGGAGTTGGCCGAACTGACCGCCCGCGAGTACCGCGGCGAGGGTCGCGTCGACCTCAACGACTGCGAGCGCTGCGGGTCGAAGACCGCCGGCGACGTCTGTCGGAAGTGCCGGCTCATCGAGTCGATAGAAGCGGTCTGAGCGGTACGGAACTCCGTTTTTCGTCGTGTCTTACGAGTCAGACAGCACCGGGTGACGGCGAATCGACCGAGTCGGCGGCAACGCTCACTGTCGAAAAACTACGTCAGCGAAAAAGAACCCACGAGTCACCCGACGGGCGCGGCGGCGTCCGCGCGGGTCTGACAGGGCGTTACCGGATGACGTCGAGACCGTTGTTCTTCTCGACTTCGTCGCGGCCGCCGTCGGACCACGTGCCGCTCTGTGCCGTCTGGGCTCGTTCCGAGCTATCGAATTCCGAATTCGAACCCGAGCGCTGCTGTTGCTGCGACTCGCGCGATTGGATGCTCTGACGCGACTTGTCGGCCTGCTTCTGCGTCGTCGGGCCGAGGACCTGTGCGGACTGGACGCCCGTCATGATGGCCATGACGCGGACTTTCCCCTTGTACTCGTCCTGAATGCGAGCGCCCCAGATGACGTTCGCGGCGGCTTCCAGTCGTTCGGTGATGTTGCTCGCGATTCCCTCGGCCTCCTTCAGGGTGAGGTCGGGGCCGCCCGTGATGTGGACGAGACCACCGGACGCACCGCGGTAGTCCACGTCGAGTAGCGGGTGGTTCATCGCGTCGTTGACCACCTCTTGGGTCTTGTTCTTGTCTTGGGTCTCGCCGACGAGCATCACCGCGACGCCGCCTTGGTTCATGATGGTCGACATGTCGGCGTAGTCGAGGTTGATGAGCGACGGTTGGGTGATGGTCTCCGAGATGCCCTTGACCGTCTCGGCGATAATCTGGTCCATGACCGAGAACGCCTTGCCGATGGGCAGGTTCGGGACGTAATCGAGGAGGCGGTTGTTGTCCAGCACGATGATGGAGTCGGCCTCGTTGCGGAGGTTTTCGAGTCCCTCCTCGGCCTTGACCGTGCGGGCGCGCTCGACGTTGAACGGAGTCGAGACCATGCCCACGACGATTGCGCCCTGCTCCTTTGCGATCTTCGCGACGACGGGGGCCGCACCGGTACCGGTGCCGCCGCCCATCCCCGCGGTGACGAACACGAGGTCGGCGTCGCCGAGCACGTCTTTGATCGTGCCCTGTGCCATCTCGGTCGCACGTTCACCCATCGACGGGTCACCACCGGCACCGAGACCCTGCGTCAGGGACTTCCCGACGAGGATTTTCGTGTCCGCTTCGATCATCTTCAGGTGCTGCTTGTCGGTGTTGATGGCGACCGTGTCGGCCCCCTCGACACCGATGTTGTACAGGCGGTTGATGGTGTTGTTGCCAGCACCACCGGCGCCGACGATGACGATTCGCGGGTCACCGAACTGGTCGTCGCTGTCTTCGAGCGACGACTGCGTCTTGCGCTCGGCCTCGTCCCGTTCCATCGCCTCGCGAACGATATCCTGCATAGTTACACCTTTGCCCAGCCGCGCTTGCTGGTAGATTCGCGCTGTCGCTTGTCAGTAGTCTGTTCGTTGAGCATATCGCGAACGGCGGAACGGATGGCTTCGGATCGGTTCGGGAACTCTCCCGTCTCGACCATCCGCTCGACCTCCTCGATTTGCTGCTTCGGAATTCGTAGTGTCACACGCTCCATGTTTACATTCCCCCGGTAAGACGGCGCGCCGCACTCGTGTGCGAGTGTCTTACACCCGAAAACCGACGGACGACGCCGGGATGCGGGCCGCCGTCGGGTGGCTGTAAGACAACCGTCTTACGCGATAATCACCACAGAGGGATAGAATATAAATGTAACGGCGATTGTAAGACAGGGGCTGAATATCCCGTATAGGGGGCTTTAATCGCCGGTTATGATTGTTCCAGGACGTCAGCCGCAGGCGTCCGACGACCGCAGTCGGGACAGAACGCCCAGTCGGAGCGCAGTTCGTCGCCGCATTCGCAGAACACGCGATGGGAGGTTTTCTCTCCGCAGTTCGGGCAGTACACGTGGTCTTCGCCCACGGATTCACCACATTGGCCACAGTTCATCTCGGGGGAGTCTGTCTCCGGAGCGTCCAGTTCGCCCCGTGTCTTACGAACCGGATTCGAACTCGATTCCCGGTCTATCCCCGCGTTTACGCTGGATTCGTCGCTCGAACCATCGACGTTGATGTTGACGTTCAGCTCGGAGGGCGTCGGACGCTCGGACTCGCGGGCCGTCGCCGCTTCCTCGACGAGCGTCGGGAGTCGTTCGTCGAGTCGCTCGTCGACGAGTTCCTCGACCCGCGCCGAGAGCGCGCCGTCGAGGCCGTCGGTGTCGGACATGTCGTCGTCCGCGGCGTCGTCACGTTCCAGTTCGTCGAGATACTGGCGGAGCGCCTCGCGCATCACCTCGCTCTTCGAGGTGTCGAGGCGGTCCAGACGCTCGACGAGGGCGTCGTCGGCGCGGAACGTGATCTTACTCATTACTCCGGGATTATCTCGGCGGCATATCAATGTTCGCACGTGTCTGACACACAGCACACGCGGCGGCGAGAATGATAATGGTTAAACGCATCGACCGGATAGCAATCGGTGACCGCTCTTAGCTCAGCCTGGCAGAGCAGCCGACTGTAGATCGGCTTGTCCCCCGTTCAAATCGGGGAGAGCGGATTTTGCTTGCAAAATCCGGTCGAGCCGTTTGAGCAGCGAGCAACGCGAAGCGTTGCGAGTGAGTTCAAATCGGGGAGCGCGGACCGTCATCGATTCTGACCTGTAGCGTCCCTGTTCCGTCACCCCGAACCCTCACGAACAATCGGCGAATATCTCGCCGGGACCCCGTCATTTACCCCCGTCTGTTCGAAACCGGACGCTATGGATTCTCGACCGCTCGGTACGACTGGATTCGATGTCTCTGAGGTCGCGCTGGGGACGTGGCAGCTCGGCGGTAGCTGGGGCCCGGTAACCGACGAGGAAGCGTACGACGCCATCGAGACGGCACTCGACGCGGGCATCGACTTCCTCGACACCGCCGACGTGTACGGCGACGGCGACAGCGAACGCCGAATCGGCGACGTGCTCGCGACCGCGACGACGACGTCACCGTCGCCACCAAGGCGGGGCGACGACTCGACCCGCACGAGGCGGACGGTTACAACCGCGAGAACCTCGAACGGTTCGTGGACCGAAGCCGGGACAACCTCGGGATGGACACCCTCGACCTCGTTCAACTCCACTGCCCACCGCGAGACGTGTACTACCAGCCCGAGGTGTTCGACGCGCTTTCGGACCTCCGCGACGCCGGGAAGATAGACCACTACGGCGTGAGCGTCGAGAAGGTCGAAGACGGCCTCAAGGCCATCGAGTACGACGGCGTCGAGACGGTACAGATAATCTTCAACCCGCTTCGACAGCGACCCGCTGAGCTGTTCTTCCGGGAGGCACAGCGCCGGAACGTCGGCGTTATCGTCCGCGTCCCGCTCGCGTCGGGGCTGCTCACCGGTGCCCTCTCCGAGGACGCCGAGTTCGGCGAGGACGACCACCGGAACTACAACCGAAACGGCGAGGCGTTCGACGTGGGCGAGACGTTCGCGGGAATCCCGTTCGAAGACGGCCTCGCCGCCGCGGACGCGATACAGGAGGTCGTCCCCGAGGGAGTGTCGCTCGCGCAGTTCACGCTCCGCTGGATTCTCTCGTTCGACGCCGTGAGCACCATCATCCCCGGGTCGAAGACGCCGGAACACATCCGCGACAACGTCGCCGCGGCGTCGCTCCCGCCACTGTCGGCCGAGCAGTTCGAGCGCGTCGAAGAGGCGTACGACGCGTACGCGCGCGAACACGTTCACCATCGCTGGTGAGGTGCTCCCCAGTAGCGGCTATCGGTGCGTGACAGCCGATTAGCTCTCGAAGACGTCCTCGCAGTCGTTGCGGATGAAGTACCGGGCCCAATTTCCGTCGGTCCGGTCGTCCCGGTCTCCAGCGTCTCGGAGAGAGCGACGTCGTCGCCGGCGGTGTCGTTGGACTCCTCACCCGGCGATATCGTTCGTCTGCATCTGCAGTTCGACAGCGGCGGGCGTCTCTGACGCCCTCCCGCAGAAGATACTTATCCGCCAACACGTTCGGTCCCAGTAGTGCCCTCCCGCAAGATGCTCCTCCTCGCAGTCGCTGTTGGAGTCGCGCTCATCGGCGGGTCTGCTGCGCTCGACGCGACGACTCCCGACAGGATGTACACCTACGAGGTGAGAGAACTGTCCGCCTCTCCGGAGGGTGCCGCAGCGGTAGTCGTGGACGACACCACGGTCGACCCGGCGGGGCCGTCGGCGGTGTTCATCGCCAGCGACGGACCCGGTGACCGACCGGAACGGACGGCACTCCGTGAGGCGGCAAACGGGTCCCGAACGAAGGCGGCGTTCCCCGGGTCGCTCGTCGACCACCGGTATGCCGTCGTCGGGACTGGTGGTACCATCTCAGACGTGAGTGAGGTCTACCGCCTCCACGACTACAAGGAAGACGGGACAGTACGAGTCACCGCCGAGCGAGTCACGCTACACGCGTTCTACGACGAACTCGCGGTTTCCGCCGCCACCCCTCGATTACGCGAACTCGTTCGAACGGGGGAACTCACGACCCACGAACGCCTGACCGCCGTTCTCATCGAACACGACGGGCGGTACTACCACGTGACCCAACCCCCGCTGTCAACCCGATACGCGGGCGTGGGCACTGACCTCCACGATGCGGGGTACCTGCTCGGGAGTGGAATTGCGCTCCTTGCGGGGGGATGGTACGTCCTCGAACGCTGGGGGCTGTACGTCTGGGGCGACGGCACGGAGGTTCGTCGCTGACGGCCAGCGAGACGCTTGCTACGTCACCACAACCGACCCCCCCCGCTTCGCTATATTCAAGTACAGTTTCGCCAATGAAATTCTAGTGGCAGTCACGTTCGACCTCTTCGGCACGCTCGTCGACGCCGAGTACCCGTCAGACCCCGGCGCGGCGGTCGCAGACGCGCTCCGCGAGTACGGCGTCGCCGTCCCCGACGACTGGGACGACGCCTACCGCGAGGTCCACATCGACGCGCCCGAAGGCGCGGAGTCCCGCTTCCGGCCCACGTCGCCGCGGCGCTCCGCTCTCGGGGCGTCGATTCGCCGGATAACGCCGCCCGACGCGCGGTCATCACGGCGTTCGACCCCGAGGTGACCACCCGTCCCGGCGCGGTCGAAGCGGTCGCTGCTGCCCGCGAGGCCGGCCCGGTCGGCCTCCTCTCGAACTGTTCCGTTCCCGAACTCGTCGCTCGGACGCTCATCCGGTCGGACCTCGACAGACGCGGCTTCGACGACATCACGACGAGCGTCGCCTGCGGCTGGCGGAAACCCCACGCACAGGCGTTCGAGGCGGCCGCCCGCGGCCTCGGCGTCGACGCGACCGAACTGGTCCACGTCGGCGACGACCCGGACTCCGACGGCGGCATCGAGGCGGTCGGCGGCCGATTCGTGAACCTCCGGGAGACGACGCTCGAATCGGTCGCGGCGAGACTGCGCGCCGGGGAGGACCCGTGCCCGTGACCGCCGCGGCGCCGTCGTCGCCGCCGCGGCGCT